>JBFJUC010000419.1:0-2141 GCA_041624875.1 Alcanivorax sp. | reverse complement strand
TGATATTCCGCCCCCGTGGCCTGATGGGAGAGCTTGAGCCATGAACGACATTACCGCAGTCGCACCGCGGCAGAATCGTTTCTCCTGGCGCGCTCTATCGCCCTGGTTGATCAGCGCGGCCGTGCTCCTGATTCTGCCCTTTGTTCTTGAGAGTGGCACCGCCTTCACGCTGATGAACGTGATCGCCGTGAACATCGTGTTCGCTCTGTCCTACAACATGCTGCTCGGCCAGGGGGGCATGCTGTCCTTCGGTCACGCGGTGTTCTTCGGCCTCGGCAGCTACGCGGCCATGCACGCCATGAACGCCATCGACGAGGCGTCCTACGCCGGTGAAGGTTTCTGGTCGCACATTCCGGTGGTCAGTATGCCGCTGGTGGGCATGATCGCCGGCGGCCTGGTCGCCCTGATTATCGGCTGGCCGTTCTGCCGCCGTGCCGGCACCGCCTTCGCCATGATCACCCTGGGTCTGGGCGAGATGGTGGCCGCCGCCGGTCAGATGTTCCCTTCGGTGTTCGGTGGTGAAGCCGGCATCTACGGCAACCGTATGGTCGGCCCGCAGTGGTTCGGTCTAGAGCTGGCCCAGGCCACCGACGTGTACTGGTTCATGGCGTTCTGGACCTTCCTGGCGGTGTTCGCCATGTGGGCCTTTACCCGTACCCCGCTGGGTCGTATGTCCAACGCGGTGCGCGATAACCCGGACCGTCTGCAGTTCATCGGCTACCCGCCGCGCAACATCCGCTTCATGATCTTTATCGCCTCCGGTTCCTTCGGCGGTCTCGCCGGCGGTATGGCGGCGGTCAACTACGAGATCATCACCCCGGAAGCGCTGGGTTTGATTCCCTCCGGCCTGGCGTTGCTAATGGCCGCCGTGGGCGGGCTCGGAGTGTTCTACGGACCCATCGTCGGCGCCATTGTGGTGTCACTGATGAACTCCATGCTCAGCGACTACACCGACGCCTCCATCCTCTACGTGGGCCTGGTGTTCCTGGCCATCGTGATGTTCGCCCCGCGCGGTCTGGGCGGCGGTATCGAACAGTTCCGGGTGGCGCTCCGCGAGGGCTCGCTGGGCAAGCGTTTGCCTGGCTGGCTGATCGGTGCGGCGGCGGTGATCCTGATCAGTCTGGGTCTGGTGCTGTTCATCGAGCTGCTGTTCCAGTGGCGTCATGGTGACGACGAGTTCGCGCATTTCTTCGGCCTTGATTTCGCGGCCGGCTCGCTAATGAGCTGGATCTGGGCGCTGGTTATGTTCGCTGGCGGTGTCGCGGTAATGCGCTTTAGTAAAAAGTTTCGGGAGGACAACGCATGAGCGCCTTGTCGATTAAAGACCTGACCAAGAACTTCGGTCTCGCCGAGGTGATCTGCGGCGTCGACCTGGAAGTGGAAAAAGGCGAGATACACGCGGTGATCGGACCCAACGGCGCCGGCAAATCCACCTTTTTCAATTTGCTCTCGGGCGCCTTCGCCCCCACGGCTGGAGAGATCCGGTTGAATGGTGAGCGCATTGACGGCCTCACGCCGGAAAAGATTCAGCAGCGCGGCCTGTCCCGCTCGTTCCAGGTCAGTAACGTGTTCGTCAATCTGTCGGTGTTCGAGAACCTGCGCTGTGCCTGCTTCAAGACCGCCGGCTCCGGCTATGTGTTCTGGCGGCCGGCCAGTAAGATCAAGGCCGCCAACGAGCGCGCCGAGGAAGTGCTGGAGATGATCGGCCTGCAGGCGTTGCGCGATGTGCCGGCCGGGGCCTTGCCCTACGCCAGCCAGCGCGCGCTGGAGATCGGCATGACCATCGCGTGCGGCGCCGACGTCGTGATTCTCGACGAGCCCACCGCCGGCATGAGCAACACCGAGACTGCCCAGGCGATCAGCCTGATCCGCCAGGTGGCCGAGGGCCGCACCCTGATGATCGTCGAGCACGACATGGGCGTGGTATTTGAATTGGCCGACCGTATTTCGGTGCTGGTGTACGGCAAGATCGTCGCCACCGGGACACCGGAGGAAATCCGCAACGACCCGCGCGTCAAAGAGGCGTATCTGGGCGAGGAGGCCGCATGATGCTCGAAGTCCGGGATCTGAACGCGTATTACGGCAAAAGCCACATTCTCCACGGTGTTAACTTTTCGCTCGAAGAAGGCGAAGTGGTGTCG
>JBFJUC010000418.1:0-2152 GCA_041624875.1 Alcanivorax sp. | reverse complement strand
GGTAGACACGCTAGCTTCAGGTGCTAGTGGGGGCAACCCCGTGGAGGTTCAAGTCCTCTCCTCGGCACCAATTCAGAAAAGGGCTCCCCATGGGAGCCCTTTTTGTATCCGCTCTAAAGGCCCCTTCAGCATGCGCCTTTTTCTTGCTTCCTTGATTCTGGCTCTGGGTTTGAGTGTGGCCACTCCGGTCGCCGCGCAGGAACAGGCCGACCAGGCCGTGAACCCGGAAATCCAGAAAGCCGACGCCCAGCTGGAGCGGGCCAAGCGCCGCGAGCGCATGTTGCTGCTGTTCCCCGCCGGCGCCCTCGGCCTCACCATCGCCCTGATAGTGATCACCCGCCGCCGCAAAAAATAGCGCCTTCACATAGCCGCCATTTTCCGCACACTGAATTGACATTTTTCTCCGTCAGGATGGGCCGCCTCCCCAATCCCAATCTGAATAAGACGGAGAAACCCATGTATCTGCGGAACGACGCCCGTTTCAAACTGAGCGCGCTGGCCATCGCCACTTCGCTCGCCCTGGCCGCCTGCGGCGGTGACAGCGACAATGACAACGGCGGCGACACCGGCGGCATCCAGATGGAACGCCTGACCCGCGTCGCCACCCTGCCCCTGGGCTCGGAAGCCACCGGTCTGTTCCTGAAAGAGGACGGCGAGGTATTCACCAACATCCAGCACCCCTCCGACGCCAACGTAACGCCGGACGCCGAAGGGAACGTCTACCGTTACGCCACCGTGGGCCTGATCGAAAACACCGACATCAGCAAGCCGTTCAAGGGCGTGTCGGTGCCGGAAACCGACGAAGAAAAGCAGGTCATGCGCGTGGCCACCGGCCGCTATAACGTGCTCGGTCAGCAGGGTGACGCCTGGGCCGGCGCCCCGCAGCCGGGCCTGGGCGGCATCGCCGTGCAGGACGGCAGCGCCCTGATCCGCGTGTCCAATGACCCGGATTTCAACGGCTGGGTGGAAGTGAGCGAGGACGAAGGCTACCTGTTCACTAACTGGGAAGACCGCCCCGGCGCCATGAGCCGCCTGCACCTGATCCGCACCGACGAAGGCCGCTGGGTGGTCCAGGACAACGACGCCTCCATGGTCGATTTCTCCGCCGTGAAAGGCACCTGGGTAAACTGCTTCGGCACCGTCTCCCCCTGGAACACGCCGCTCACCTCCGAAGAGCTGTACTTCGACCACACCGTCGACTGGAACGCCCCGGGGCAAGGCAGCGTCCAGGACCTGGCCGATTACCTCGCCGGCGAGATCAACACCGACTACACGGTGACCTACCCCAACCCCTACGACTACGGTTACATCGTCGAGCTGACCAATCCCACTGGCACGCCGACGCCGGTGAAGCACTTCACTCTGGGCCGCTACTCCCATGAAAACGCGGTGGTGATGCCGGATCAGAAAACCGTCTATATGAGCGACGACGGCGGCGGTGTGATCCTGTTCAAGTTCGTGGCCGACACCGCCGGTGATCTGAGCAGCGGCACCCTGTACGCCGCCCGGGTGACCCAGGACACCTTGCCCATGGACGCCGCCGAAGCCGGCTTCGACATCAGTTGGGTGGAACTGGCCAGCGGCAGCAACGCGGACATCGAAAGCTGGGTGGACGAGTACGACAACGTCACCACCGCCGACTACGTGAACGGCGCCAACAGCTATATTTCCGATCAACAGATCAATGACTGGGCGGAAGCCAAACTGAACCAGGACCTGGACAACAGCGGCAGCGTTGCCGCCAGCCCGTTCGCCGACGATCGCCCGGCGTTCCTGGAATCGCGCAAGGCGGCGGTGAAGCTGGGCGCCACCGGCGAGTTCAACAAGATGGAAGGCATCAACGTGAACCAGAAACGCGCCCAGGCGAGCGTCGAAGGCGACGGTGAGCAGGCCTATGTCTACGTGGTGATGTCCGACATCGCCGGCAATATGCTGGACAGCGACGGCGCCATCCAACTGACTAATCAGGATGCCCGCTGCGGCGGTGCCTTCCACATGCCCCTGGAAGCGGACTACAACGTGTCACGCCTGGAGATGGTGGAACTGGGTGGTCCCTACGACCCCACCGACGCCGCCAACACCTGCAGCGTGGACGGCCTGTCCGGCCCGGACAACGTGGACGTTCTCGATGACGGTCGCCTGCTGATCGGCG
>JBFJUC010000417.1:0-2157 GCA_041624875.1 Alcanivorax sp. | reverse complement strand
TGGTGGAAATCTGAAACAGGACACTCCCATGAATCCAATCGTGATCATCGGCTCCGGCCTGGCCGGCTTCAACACGGTCAAGGAATTCCGCAAGCTGGATAAAGAGACGCCGGTGGTGGTGCTCACCGCCGACGACGGGCGCAACTATTCCAAGCCCATGCTCTCCACCGGCTTCACCAAGGAAAAAACCGCCGATGAGCTGGCCATGGCGACCCCCGAGCAGGTGGCCGAGCAGTTCAACGTGACGGTGCGCACCGGCGTCCATGTGGCCGGCATCGACACCGGCAAACAGCGCGTGTTGCTGCCCGACGATCACCTGGATTACAGCAGCCTGGTGCTGGCCCTGGGCGCGGACACCTGGACGCCGCCGCTGGAAGGCGACGCGGTCGGCGAGGTGTTTTCGGTCAATGATCTGATGGATTACGGCCGCTTCCGCCAGGCCCTCGAGGGCAAGCGCGAGGTGACCATTCTCGGCGGCGGCCTGATCGGCTGCGAGTTCGCCAATGACCTCTCCAACGGCGGTTTCCAGGTGAGCCTGGTGGAGCCGATGGGCCGTTGTCTGCCGATGCTGCTGCCGGAGCCGGCCTCCGCCGCCGTCGGCCGCGGCCTGGAAGACCTGGGCGTGCGTTTCCATTTCGGGCCGCTGGCCAAGGCCGTGCACCACGGCAAGGACAACCCGGACAAGCTGGTCACCGAGCTGTCCGACGGCACCCATCTGGAATCCGACGTGGTGCTGGCGGCCATCGGTCTGCGCCCGCGCATCGGTATCGCCAAGGACGCCGGCCTGGGCACCAACCGCGGTATTCTTACCGACCAGAGCCTGCGCACCAGCGCCGATAACGTCTATGCCCTGGGCGACTGCGCCGAAGTGCAGGGCCATGTGCTGCCCTATGTGCTGCCGCTGATGGCGTCCGCCCGGGCTCTGGCCAAGACCCTGGCCGGCGAGCCCACGCCGGTGAGCTACGGCGTGATGCCGGTGACCATCAAGACGCCCGCCTGCCCGGTGGTGGTGTGCCCGGTGCCTGAAGAGCTGGACGGCGAGTGGGACACCGAGGAAGACGGCAACACCGTGAAAGCCCTGTTCCGCGACCGCGACGGCAACCTGCGCGGTTACGCCCTCACCGGCGACGCGGTGAAGGAAAAAATGAAACTCAACAAAGAGCTGCCGGCGCTGATGCCTTAGGCGGGCACGGAGACACAATGAAATTCCGTCTGATCCTGATGGTCCTGGGCTGGCGCCTGGCCTGGCTGGCCGGCCGCGACGAGGGCTTCCGCAAGCAGCTCGCGCACCGCGACGTGGTGATGCAGTGGCGCACCTTCAACGGCGGCGTGGCGCGCTGGTACCACTTTCAGCCCGACCGGGTGACCAGCCGCAAGGGGCTGCACCCGTCGCCGTCCGTGACGCTTAATTTCAAGGATGCGGATTACGCGTTCCGCACCCTCAAGGCCTCCGGCAAGAACCAGATGGCGTTCATGGAAGGCATGCAGGCCGGCGACATCAAGGTGGAAGGCGACCCCGGCCACCTGATGTGGTTCATGACCCTGATGAAGTTCATTCTGCCCTGATCCGCCGGTACCACACCCACCCCATCAGCACGCCGCGGCTGGCCATGAACAGATTCATCGCCAGCCACAGGCCGTGATTGCCCCAGCCGCTGGTCAGCCACCACACCGGAAAGAACAGCGCCGTGGCGACCATCATGGTGTTGCGCATTTGCCGGGCCAGGGTGGCGCCCACGAACACGCCGTCCAGCCAGAAGCCGGCACTGGCGGTGAGCGGCAGCAACAGCATCCACGGCAGGTAGGTGGTGGCGGTGTCGCGCACCCCGGGTAAATCGGTGAGCAGGCGGATCAGCGGGCCGCCGCCCGCGGCGAACGCCAGCAGCGCCGCCCCGGCGATGATCAGCGTCCATTTGCCGGTGCCCACCACCGCCGCGTCCCGCGCGCGCCGGTCGCCGCGGCCGGTGGCGTCACCCACCAGCGCCTCGGCGGCGTTGGCGAAGCCGTCCAGGGTATTGCTGAGCAGCAGCAGGAAGGCGATCAGCACCGCGTTGGCGGCCAGCACCGTGTCGCCCAGCCGCGCCCCCTGGGCGGTGAAGAAGAAAAACACCGTCAGCAGCGCCAGGCTGCGGATAAAAATATCCCGGTTCACCGCCA
>JBFJUC010000416.1:0-2160 GCA_041624875.1 Alcanivorax sp. | reverse complement strand
CACGGTGATGCCGGTCTCCTCGGCGAAACGCCACAGGGTGCCGAGATCCGGATAGCCCGGGTTGCCGTCGTACAGACAGATGGTGGCGCCGGTGAGCAGCCCGGACATCTGCGAGTTCCACATGATCCAGCCGGTGGTGGTGAACCACATGAAGCGGTCGTCCGGTCCCAGATCCAAATGCAGGGCGTGATTGAGCAGACCGTTGATCAGTGCGCCGCCGTGGCCGTGCACGATCGGCTTGGGCATGCCTGTGGTGCCGGAGGAATAAACCACCCAGATCGGGTGATCGAACGGCAGCTGCTCGAACGCCATGGGCGCGTCGCGCTGGATCATCGAAGCCCAGGAACGGGCCCCCGGTAGTTCCGCACCGTCATCCAGGTACGGCAGCAGCACCAGGTGCTGCAGGGTGGGCAGGTCGTCACGCAAGCCGGCAACCACATCCAGACGGTCAAAGTCCTTGCCGCCGTAGCGGTAGCCGTCCACCGCGATCATCACCTTCGGATCGATCTGCTGAAAGCGGTCCAGCACGCTGCGGGTGCCCATGTCCGGGGAGCAGCTGGACCAGACCGCGCCGATGCTGGCGCAGGCCAGGAACGCCACCACCGTTTCCGGGATATTGGGCAGGTAGGCCACCACCCGGTCACCGGGGCCGACACCCAGGCCGCGCAGGCTGGCGGCGGTGGTGGCGATCTGCCGGTGCAGCTCGCCCCAGGTCAGGGTCTGACGGCCGCGCAGCTCGGAACGGGACTCGATGGCCGGGCGCCCCGGCTCGCCAATATGAAAACGGAATACCTGCTCGGCCAGATTCAGGCGGGCGCCCTCGAACCATTTGGCGCCGGGCATGGCGTGGCCGTCCAGCACCCCGGTATAAGGCTGCGAATGGCGAATATCGAAATATTCCCAGAGCGACGCGTAGAAGCTTTCCAACTGGTCCACGGACCATTCCCAGAGTTGCGGATAATCGCTGAAGGCCAGGCCTTTCTCGGTTTTCAGCCAGTCCATGTAGTGGGTCAGGCGGCTGTTAGCGACGCGTTCGGCGTCCGGCGTCCAGAGCGGGGCCGGCGGGTGGGTATTGCTGTTCATTGTCTCTCCCGTGTCGGCGCCCGGTGCGGGCCAACACAGCCCCCAAACCGCCACCAACATTGTTTTGATTGTCATTATGTCGATACAAACCGGCTACAGACTAGCCAAGGCGTGGCCGCGAGGAAAGCGCCGAAGCGGTATTCCCGGAGGCCGCCGCTGGGCTAGAATGACACCATGAGCGATTTGTCCGAACTGCGTTTTTTCCGCACCCCCGCCCACCCTTGCAGTTACCTGGAAGGCCGGCAGGCGGCCACGCTTTTCGTCGACCCGCAAACGCCACTGGACGCGCGCCTGTACAGCGAATTATCCCGCCTCGGCTTCCGCCGCAGCGGCGATTACCTCTACCGCCCCCACTGCGAAGGGTGCCAGGCCTGCATCCCGGCCCGAGTGCGGGTGGCTGATTTCAAGCCCCGGCGGCGCCACCGCCGCTTAATGAAACGCAATAGCGACCTTTCGGTGAGCGAAGAACCGGCGCGCTACACCCGGGAAATCTATCGACTCTATGCCCGCTATATCGATCAGCGCCACGGTGACGGCGATATGTTTCCGCCTTCGGAGGAACAGTTCACCGGCTTCCTCACCTGTGACTGGGCCGACACCCGCTTCCTTTGTTTCCGTGATCCAAACGATACGCTGCTGGCGGTGGCCGTCACCGACCACCTGGATGACGGCCTGTCGGCGGTCTATACCTTCTTTGACCCGGACCAGGATGACCGTGGCCTGGGCGTCAACGCCCTGCTCTGGCAGATCCAGGCCAGCCACCGCCTGGGATTGCCATACCTGTATCTCGGTTACTGGATCCGGCAGTGCCAGAAGATGAGCTACAAGAGCCAGTACCAGCCGCTGGAGCTGCTGCGCGACGGACGCTGGCGGCTGCTGACCACGGACGGTGGAGATAACCGTGAATAGCAACCGCCAATAGCAACCGTCAATAGGCTTTGCACGATAAGTCCATTTACGGCACAATTGCGCTCCCTCTGAAGCCGAAGATCGGAATTTTACTGGATGGCGAAAGAAGAGCAGATTGAATTGGAAGGGGTGGTTCTGGAAACCCTTCCGAACACCATGTTCCGCGTG
>JBFJUC010000415.1:0-2162 GCA_041624875.1 Alcanivorax sp. | reverse complement strand
GTATCCAGCTTGCTCACTCCGGTGCCATCAAGATTCACGCTGACGCGAATCTGGGTCTCCAGGGTGTTTCGCTCCACGGTGGCGCGGCGTTCGCTCATCGGTACCTCCAGAAAACGGAACCCCGTATTATACGGCCCTCGACGCCCCCCCACCAGCGCGGCGGCCATTTACCGGTTAGCGGAGACACTATGCCGATCAGTCTTGAATTTCATTCCCCCGACGCGGAGCTGGCGCAACGCTTCAGCAAAGTGTTGCGCGACGACCCGGACTACGCCGCGGAACTGGGCCAGGCCCTGGACGCCGGGCGCCCGGTGGCGGCCGCCCATTTCAACGGCGCGCCGGTGGCGGTGGCGCTGCTCGACGGCGGCGATCTGGAGTGGATGGTGGTGCACCCGGCCACCCGCGGACGCGGCGTCGGGCGCGACTTCCTGCGTCTGCTGGAAAAGCACCACGGCGGCGCACTAACACTGCCGGAGAAATGCCGGCGCTAGCAATTGTGCGAGCGGGCCCACAAGTCAGGCGAGCGGCAGCCGGATAATCAACGTGAAACCGCGCCCGGCGCCGGCGCTCTCGGCCCAGATGCGGCCGCCGGCCTGCTCGATCATCACCCGCGCCATGGCCAGCGACAGGCCGTAGCCCTCTTCATGGTGGCGCGAGCCCATCACGAAGAACGGCTCGAACAGGCTTTCCAACTGATCCGGGCCGGCGCCCCGGCCCCGGTCGCGGATGCGCAGCTCCGCCTCGCCCACCATCACCTCGCTGGTAACGGTGATCTCGCCGCCCTGCGGGCTGAATCGGATGGCGTTATCCAGCGCCATCGCCAGCACTTCCTGCAGCTCGGTCTCGTTAGCGCGCACATAAAGGTTCGGCGAAATACGGTTGACCACCTTCAGCGCCTGGGCATCCAGAGCCCGGGCCCGGGTGGCCAGCAGCGCGTCCAGCATCCACAGTGCCCGGCAGCGGGCCACCAGCGGCGGCGTGCTGCGGTCGGCCAGGTCGAAGTAGCGCAACGAAGTGCTGACCATGCCCATCAGTCGCTGCTGGCCCTTGCGCACCAGCGCCCAGACATCGCGCTGGTCGGCGCCGGCTTGCCCGTCGTCCATGGAATTGGCGGCGCCGATCCAGTTGATCGGGGTATTCAGCTCATGGCTGACGTACTGCAAAAACGTGGACTTGTCCCGGTTCATCTGCTCGATTTCTTGCACGTGACGCTCCAGGTTCTCGCGCGCTTCCAGGAACAACTGGTTGCGCTCCCGCTCCAGGAAACGGATGCGGTCGCCCAGCGCCAGGGACAGCATCATCACCACCCAAAGAGCGCCGAGATGGGGCAGCATGCTGATCACCGAGGCGTACGGAATCCAATCGAGGTTGCCGAGCACGAAGAAAAAGATCAGCACCAGGAACACGGACCAGGCCGCCACATACAGCCGCGCAGCCCGGTAGCCCCGCGACCACACCATCCAGCCCAGCCAGCTGAACAGCAGTACGGTGATCAGCACCAACAACGTGGACAGATAATAAGACCAGGGCGGCACGATCAGCAGCTGCACCACCAGCAGCACGGCGACACCGGCCAGATACTGCCGGATCACCCGGTCATAGCGCGGGAAACGCTGCTTCAGCCCGAGAAAATGGCGCGAATACATGGCCAGCGCCGGCGTGCAGATATAGATCCCCAACCAATAATACTCGTTGAGCCTGGGCACCTCCGGCCAAACGAACTGCAGCCCGAAACCGTTGACGTTAAGGTTGAAGACCGTAATGCCCACCAGAAACAGCACGAAATACAGGTACACCGGCTCCTTGAGCGACAATGCCAGCAACGCGTTGTAGACCACCATGATCAGCAGACAGCCGTAGAACACCCCGTACAGCAGAATGTCCCGGTAGGTGTACTCCACCAGCCCGGCGGCGCTGTAGAGCATGGGCGACAAATTGATGGCGCCCTTGCCGCTGACGCGCACGTAGTAGGTGTTGGCGCCGGCCAGATCGGTGTCGAGCGGAAAGATAAACGCCCGGTGGTCCATCAAGCGCTGGTCGAACGGCAGCGTGTCGCCCAGGTCCACCCGCCGGTAGCCGCCGTCTTCAGTGGGCGCGAACAGGCTGATATGGTCGAGGATCGGGTAGCGCTCCACCAGGTACCAGCTCTGCCCCCGCACACG
>JBFJUC010000414.1:0-2163 GCA_041624875.1 Alcanivorax sp. | reverse complement strand
GGACGAGGTCGCCCAATGGCTGGCCGCGCGCCTCGCGCCAAAAAGCGAATAAGGAGACATTGGGGTGGCAGATTACATCCGGGACGAAGAAGAACAGGCGGAACGCCTCAAGGAATGGTGGCAGAAGAACGGCACCGCCACCATCGTGGTGATCGTGCTGGCGATTGGCTCCATGATCGGCTGGCGTCAGTGGCAGGAGCACAGCAGCGGGCAGGCCGCGGAAGCGTCCAAGGTCTACGAATCGCTGGTCAGCGGCCTGGGGCAGGGCGGTAGCCCCGACCAGGTGCGCAGCGCCGCCGACACCCTTCTTGAGGAGCACGAGTCCACCGTCTACGCGGATTACGCCCGCCTGGCCCTGGCCAAGCTGGCCGCCGACGACGGCAATCTCAACGGTGCCGCCGAGCAGCTCAAAGCGGTGGCCGACGACGCCGCCAGCAAAGAACTGGAATACACCGCCCGGGTACGCCTGGCGCGGGTACAGATCGAACAGGGGGATCTGGACGCCGCGGAGAAGCAGATTTCGCGCACCTTCCCGGAAGCCTGGCAAGCCCAGGCGCTGGAGTTGAAAGGGGACATCGCCGGCGCTCGGGAAAAATGGGACGCGGCGCGCGACGCCTACACCAGCGCGCTGGACGCGTTGGATAACGGCGCCGCCAAGGACCGCGTACAAATGAAACTCGACGACATGAAGTCCCTATAGTGAACCCTATGTTGAAAGCCATTTCGGCCCCGTTTTTGCTCGGTCTGGTGGCGCTGGCCGGTTGCAGCAGCAACCCCAACGCCATCGAACCCAACCCGCTGCCGGACTTCGAGGCCCGTTACGACGTCGATCGCCTGTGGCGCTCCGGCGCCGGTGACGGCATCGATGAAACCGCCATGACCCTGGCCCCGGCGGTGACCAATCAGCAGGTGTTCGCCGCCGACATCCACGGCCGCGTCTACGCCTTCGATCGCGAAAACGGCAAACGCCAGTGGCGCAGCAAAACCGAGGACCGCATCTCCGGCGGGCTCTACGCCGGCTACGGGCAAGTGCTCTACGGCACCCGTGAAGGCGACGTGGTGGCCCTGGACAGCGACAACGGCGAAACGCTGTGGCGCAGCGAAGTAAGCAGCGAAGTGCTGGCCGCGCCCACCAGCAACGGCACACTGGTAGTGGCGCAGACCATCGACGGGCATGTGCTGGGCCTGGACGGCGCCACCGGCGAGCAAATCTGGGACTACGAAACCACGGTGCCCAACCTGACCCTGCTCGGCGGCGCCCAGCCGGTGATTCTTAACAGCCGGGTCTACGCCGGGTTCGCCAGCGGCAAGGTGGCGGCCATCGAAGTGGACACCGGCGCCCCGCTTTGGGAGCGCCGCGTGGCGGAGCCTTCCGGTCGCTCCGAGCTGGATCGGCTGGTGGACGTGAACGCCAACCTGCTGGTGGAAAACGGCGGCGTCTTCACCGCCACTTTCCAGGGCCAGCTGTCGGTGCTTGATTGGGAAAACGGCCGCCCCTACTGGAGCAAGGACCTTTCCAGCCACCAGGCCATCAGTTCGCACCTGGGCACCCTGTTCGTGGCCGACGACGAGGGCCTGGTGCGCGCCGCCGAGCAACGCAGCGGCAGCTTCCTATGGCAGCAGGACAAGCTCTACGGCCGCCGCCTCACCGGCACCGCCGCCCAGGGCGATCTGGTGGTGGTCGGTGACTTCGAAGGCTATCTGCACTGGATGGACGGCGAAACCGGCAAACTGGTGGCGCGCTACCGCCACGACCGTGACGGCTTCGCTTCCACCCCCATCGTGGTCGACGACGTGCTCTACGCACTCAGCGCCGACGGCAAGCTGGCCGCCTATCGCATCGAAGCGGACGACTAAGGCGCGGGGTCAGGTCTTGCCTGACCCCGCATTCCCGTTCCTGTAGCTTGCCATTTGTAGCTAGAAACCCCGCACGCCTGTATCCTGCCCCCTAAATCACCACAGCCACCCCGACCGAGCCCCAATGAAACCCGTGATCGCCCTGGTGGGCCGCCCCAATGTGGGCAAATCCACGCTGTTCAACCGTCTTACCCGCACCCGTGACGCCATCGTGGCGGACTTCCCCGGCCTCACCCGGGACCGCCAGTACGGCGACGGCCGCCTGGGCGACCGCCCCTACACGGTGGTCGACACCGGCGGCATCGG
>JBFJUC010000413.1:0-2171 GCA_041624875.1 Alcanivorax sp. | reverse complement strand
CGGCGCGCAGGAACAGCTCGGCGAGAATGTTGGGGGTCATCGGGTCCTGCTCGGAGGGCTTGAGCACGAAGCTGTTGCCGCAGGCGATGGCCATCGGGAACATCCACAGCGGAATCATCGCCGGGAAGTTGAACGGCGTGATGCCCGCGCACACGCCCAGCGGCTGGGTCCAAGCGTGGCCGTCGATACCGCGCGCCACGTTTTCCACCGTCTCGCCCATCATCAGCGAGGCAATGTTGGCGGCGTGCTCCACCACCTCGATGCCGCGCCACACATCGCCCTTGGCGTCCGCGAACACCTTGCCGGTTTCCTTGGCCAGCACCTCGGCGATCTCGTCGTGGTGCTCCTTGAGCAGGTGCTGGTAGCGCAGCATCACGCGGGCGCGTTCGGACACCGGCGTCTCACGCCATTCGAGGAAGGCTTCGCGGGCGGAGCGGATGGCGCTCTCCATTTCCTCTGCGGTGGCCGCCGGCACTTCGCAGAGCACCTCCTGGGTGGCCGGGTTGGTGACGGGAATCCAGGTGTCGGTCTGGCTTTGCTGGAATTCGCCGTTGATCAATTGCGGCAGTCGCGTGGTCATGGAGCCTCCGAAAGTGGGGTGTTGTTCTATTATTGCTATGGTGTACCACAGTATCGTCCCCATGCGGATGGTTTCTATTGACCACTAATGGACTATATTGCGGTATGGCATCCAGCGACGTCTCCGTTATCGAAACCTCCCAGTGGCCGTTACCCCGGGACGGTCGCCGCATCGTGGTGCCCCAGGCGTTGATCCAGACACTGGGCGCGCACCCGTTGTGCGGCGACTGCCTGCCCCACGGGGTGGGCTATTACCCGCGCGCCGCCGGCCATCAGATGGGGCGCGCCTCACCCCGCGATCACCTGCTGATTTATTGCGTGGCCGGCCGGGGTGAGGTGGATCTGGACGGCGCCACCCACCCGGTGGGCGCCGGCGACGTGTTGCTTTTCCGCGAAGGTCAGCCGCACCGCTACCGGGCCCGCCCGGACGACCCCTGGACCATCTACTGGGTGCACCTGGGCGGCGCCGCCGTGGACCTGTTCTTCGACGCGATTGAGCCGGACCCACGCGCCGGCCTGGTGCCGGTGGGGCTGCATTCGCGGCTCAGCGAGGAATTCGAAGTGTTGCTCGCCACCGCGGTCAGCTTTCAAACCCACCACCAGGTGCACGCCGCCAATGTGCTGCGTGGCCTGCTCACCTTCCTGGCGCTGGTACGTCGCCGCCAGCAGGCACGCCAGGCGGCGCTGGATGTGGACCGGGTGCAGAGCTACCTGCAAAGCCGTCTTCATGAACGTCTCGCCTTGGACGACCTGGTCGCCGCCACCAGCACCCTGTCGCGCTATCACTTTATCCGTGAGTACAAGCGCCTCACCGGCCAGACGCCGATGCAGGCTTTCCAGCACCTCAAGATCAGCCGCGCCTGTTACCTGCTGGACGTCAGCGACCTGGGCGTCAGCGACATCGCCCGCCATCTGGGCCACGACGACCCCTACTACTTCTCGCGCCTGTTCAAAAAGGTCATGGGCGTAGCCCCGCGCCACTACCGCCGCGAACGCGCCTCCCACTGAGCCACGGCGCAGCTGTGGGAGCGGCCCTTATGCGAGCCGGCGTCTGGCAGTGCGACATGTGCGAGCGGGCCCCGCCCGCGAAAGGGAGCGAAGCTCCCGGCAGGATACCAGAGACGCCTCAGGACGCCCCCAACCGCCAAACCAAAAACGCCTCACCCGCCTGCTCAACCGCGGTTTCCAGAGCGTCCCGACGTTTCGCATCTCCGGGCTGTCGCGGCGGATCCTGCAGCGCTTTTTGCAGGCGCTGGCGCTGACCGCGCGGTAACTGTTCCAGCCAATGGCGGTCCGCGTCGCCGAGGGTGAGCGGGTCGCGGCCGGCGTGGTTGCGGTGGCTGACCTGATGCCAGTGCTCCAGGGCGCGGCCCAGCACCACATAGCCGAACTGCGGGTCGCGCACCGGTCCGAAGGCGGCCTGGGCGCCGCCGGTAAAGCGATCTAGCACTTTCAGCGCGCCCAGTTTGTCGGCGTATTTGCCGCCGTAGAGCACGCTGCCGGCAGCGCCCAGCACGCCACCGATCCCCGCGCCGGCGCCCCGCGAGTGGCCGGCGGCGAGGGCGTCGATGCCGGCCCCGCCCAGGGCGCCG
>JBFJUC010000412.1:0-2181 GCA_041624875.1 Alcanivorax sp. | reverse complement strand
GAACCGCGCTACGAAGCCGCTAAATGGGTAGAACGCTCCTATTCCTGCAGCAGGCTGATATCCGCCACGTTGAGGAACAGGTCACGCAGGAAGGTGAGCAGCGCCAGGCGGTTGTCGCGCACCGCCGGGTCCTCGGCCATCACCATCACCTGATCGAAGAAGGCGTCCACCGGCTCGCGCAGCTCGGCGAGCAGCGCCAGCACCGCCTCATAGTTGCCCTCTTCCAGCAACGGCTCGGAGCGGGCGTAGGCGTCCACCACCATATCGGTGAGGGTTTGTTCCGCCTCTTCTTCCAGCAGGGCGCCGTCGATTTCTTCCGGCGGCGCCTTGTCCAGCTTGGCGAGGATATTGGAGACGCGCTTGTTGGCGGCGGCCAGGGCCTGGGCTTCGTCGCGGTTCTGGAACGCCGCCACCGCCCGCACCCGGCGGTCGAAATCCAGTGGCCGGCGGCAGGCGTCGTCGATGGCCAGCACCGACAAAATCACCGGCGTGGCAAAGCCCTGTTCCTGGTACATGGCCCGGTAGCGGCCTTTGACGAAGTCGAAGGCCTCGTCCACCAGACCGGCGTCAATACGCTGGCCCAGGGCGACGGCCGCCTGGTCGAGCAGGTCGCGCAAGTCCAGCGGCAGCTGGTTATCGATGATGATCCGAAGGATGCCCAGGGTGGCGCGGCGCAACGCATAGGGGTCCTTGGTGCCGGAGGGTTTCTGGCCAATACCAAAGATGCCCACCAGGGTATCGATCTTGTCCGCCAGGGAGACCGCTTGGCCGGTTCGGGTACGCGGCAGCCCGTCGCCGGCGAAGCGCGGCAGATACTGCTCGTGCAGCGCCTGGGCCAGCTCTTCGGGCAGTCCTTCATTGCGGGCCAGGTAATAGCCCATCACACCCTGCATGGTGTCGAACTCGTAAACCATCTCGCTGTTCAGGTCGGCCTTGCTGAGCGCCCCGGCGCGGCGCGCCAGGTTGGCGTCGCCGTCGATGCGATCGGCGATCTCGCCGGCCAGCCAGCCGATGCGGTCGCACTTGTCCGCCAGGGTGCCGAGCTTCTGTTGGAACACTACCTGGGCCAGGCCCTGGGCGTGTTGCTCCAGTGGCTTGCGGCAATCGTTGTCGTAGAAGAAGGCGGCGTCGGCCAGGCGCGGGCGAATCACCTTCTCGTTGCCGGCGATGACTTTGTTCGGATCGCGGGACTCGATATTGCTGATGGTGATGAAATGCGGCGTCAGCTTGCCGTTGGCGTCGAGCACCGGGAAATACTTCTGATGTTCTTCCATGGCGGTGATCAGTGCTTCCTGGGGTACGCGCAGAAAATCGTCGTCGAACCGACCGGCCAGTGCCACCGGCCATTCCACCAGGGCGGTGACCTCGTCGAGCAGATCCTCGTCCAGATGGGCCCGGCCGCCGGCATCGCGCCCGGCCTGCTCGGCTTGCTGGCGAATCATTTCCCGCCGGCGCGGGAAGTCGGCGATCACCTTACCGTCCTGTTCCAGGCGGGTGGCGTAGTCGCCCGCCTCGCTTAGCTCAATCGCGTCTGGCGCATGGAAGCGGTGGCCCCGGGAGGTGCGCCCGGCACGCTGGTCGAGCAACTCGAAATCAATCACGTCGCTGCCATACAGGGCCACCAGCCAGTGCACCGGGCGCACGAACTGGACCTTACGGCGCCCCCAGCGCATGCGCTTGGGGATGGGCAGCTTGTTCACCGCCTGGGCGAGAAATTCTGGCACCAGCGCCACGGTGGGCCGGCCGGCTTCGGTGAGCCGGGCGAACAGCCGCTCGCCCTTGTCGGTGTCGCGGCGGTCCAGCTGGTCCACGCTCAGGCCCACGGAGGCGGCGAAGCCTTCGGCGGCCTTGGTGGGTTTGCCGTCGGCGTCGTAGGCGGCCTGCAGGGCCGGGCCCAGACGCTCCACCTGGCGATCCGCCTGCTTGTCGGCCAGATCGCGCACCAGCACTGCCAGACGGCGCGGCGCGGCGAAACTTTCCACGGCGCCATGCGCCAGGCCGGCGTCGTCCAGTTGGCGCACCAGTTCTTCGGTGAGGGCCGCGCTCAGATCCGGCAGAGCCTTGGGGGGCAGCTCTTCGGTACCCAGTTCAATCAACAAATCCCGCTTGGCCATATCGTTCGCCATGATTACTTGCCCCCTTTCTGTTTCTTGGCGGCTTTATCGTCCTGTTGCTGCAGCT
>JBFJUC010000411.1:0-2185 GCA_041624875.1 Alcanivorax sp. | reverse complement strand
CTTCCATGCGTATCCCCTATTTGCGTGACGTTAGGGCGGCGGGATACGGGCACGAGAGTGACGCCTGCTCCTGCCGCCGTTTACAGTGCTACCGGCGGTTGCTGGTTAGCTTTCAGCTTCGGATCGCGATCACTCCCGCAAAGGCGGGATGTAAATTACCATAACCCAGCTTTTCACAGCTGACAACGAGAGTCGTCAACGAATTGGTAGAGAGTCGTCAACGAATTAACGAGAGATCGTAATGCCATTGGAACACCCCGAAGTTCGCATGCCACCGCCGCTGCTGCACCTGGGCGGCCTGTTGATCGGCTACGGCCTGGATCAGGCGCTGGGCTGGGCGTTGCCGGCGTTCACCGGCCGCCAGGGCATCGCCGCCACCCTGGCGTTGATCGCCGTCGCGGTGTTGCTCACCGCCTTGCTGCAGCTGGCGCGCAGCCGGACCACGGTGATGCCGCACCGCGCCGCCCGGGTGCTGATCACCGGCGGTGTATTCCGGCTCAGCCGCAATCCGATTTATCTGGCGTTCGCGCTGTTGCATCTTGCCTGCGCTCTGAGCCTGGCCAGCCCCGGCATGCTGTTGATGCTGGTGGCGGTGCTGTGGTTCATGCATAGCCACGTGATCGCCGCGGAAGAAGCTTTTCACGAACAGCGGTTCGGGGCGCAGTGGCAAGCGTATCGGCAACAGGTACGGCGCTGGCTTTAAGCGGGGCGGCAACCGTCCGGCGACGGTCCCGTTTAAGAAACTCCGGCGGCAGTAAGGTGCCGTCGAGCAGGGTCATGCGTGTGGAACCGAAATGGCCGGGCACGAAGCCGCTCACACGCACGTCCCGGGGCAGCCAGCCCAAACGCCGGTAAAACTCGGCGACCAGTTCCGAACAGAACCAGCCGCGACGATCCGGCGGACGGGTGAACCCGGTGAGCAGATCGCGCACATTGCACCACAGGTAATTCTTATAAGGACGGTGCAGTAAACGCGCCACCAGACGCCGGGCGAGACGCTGGCGGGCCTCGCTCAGCGGCGCGCCGAGGCGGCGGCGCACCGCCACGTCGCCGGCGTAGTTATCGAGCTTGCGCGCCAAGGGCACCAGGGTCACCCCCGCCACCGGCCGACCCAGATGAAGATCGGCGGAATCACCACCGCCGGCGGCTTCCAACACCAGCGGCTCAGAGTGGCCGGGTAATCGCACCACCAGCCCGATGTGGCTCCAAGGGCTGCGGGTGAAAACACGAATCACCGAACTGGTCGGCCCGCGGCCGGAAAACAGCAGCACATCGCCGGTTTCCAGGGACAACAGATTCAGGTCTTGAACATCGGTCACGGCAGCGATCCGCAGGCCAGGCTCGAGGGCAAGCCTGACCGGCCCCGGTGACAGTGCGCTGACAGTTTGATCACGCTTGCGTGACCTTCGCGGCGCCGCTGGATTGTCATAAAACCGTGACAGTGCGCCGGTAGTCTGAGCGTTCCGACAACGGCCAGTTCTATGGAACAACACCTCTACCAGCTACAACGCCACCTGCCCGAGCAACTGCACCTGGACAACCTGATACGCCTGGGAGAACGGCACCTGCGTGTCACCGAGGTGCTGACCGTGCCGCAGGGCGACCTGCGCCTGCCGGTACGGGTGATCGAGATGGGCAGCCAGGCCGCCGGCGCCCCGGCGATCGGCTTTTTCGGCGGTGTGCACGGCGTCGAGCGGATCGGCACCCAGGTGATTCTCTCCTGGCTGCACAGCCTGATTCACCGCCTGCAGTGGGACGACCAGCTGCACCGGCGGCTGGAACGTATCCGCTTGGTGTTCATGCCGATGGTCAACCCGGGCGGCGTCTGGCGGCGTACCCGCAGCAACCCCAACGGCGTCGACCTGATGCGCAACGCCCCGGTGGAGGCGGACGGCAAGGTGTCATTTCTGGTCGGCGGCCAGCGCATCAGCAGGCACCTGCCCTGGTTCCGGGGGCGCGCCGGCGACCCCATGGAAGCGGAAGCGCAGGCGCTGGTGCGGGTGGTGGAAGAGACGCTTTTGCGTGCCCCGGTGTCACTGAGCCTCGACTGCCACAGCGGCTTCGGCCGGCGCGACCGCATCTGGTGTAGCTACGCGCGCACCCACCAGCCGATCGCCCACCTGGCCGAAGTGTACCGGCTCAAGCAGGTCCTGGAGACCACCTACCCGCACCATCATCCCTACCT
>JBFJUC010000410.1:0-2188 GCA_041624875.1 Alcanivorax sp. | reverse complement strand
TGTCGGTGACGCGGTGGAGCTTATCGCCCGGGTTGATGCGCTCCGGGCTGTAGCCGGCGTAGAAGTCCTGGTTGAAGGTGAGGCCGGAGACGCGCTCCAGCACCGGCACGCAGTGCTCCTCGGTGGCGCCGGGGAATACCGTGGACTCGTAAATCACGATATCGCCGGGCTTGAGGGTCTTGCCGATGGTCTCGGACGCCTTGATCAGCGGCGTCAGGTCCGGCTGGCGGTGCTCGTCGATGGGCGTGGGCACCGTGACGATGTAGACGTTACAGCCGTCCAGCGCCGCCGGATCGTCGCTGAATGCCAGGCCCTCCGAGGCGGCCAGCTCCGCGTCGCTGAGCTCCCGGGTAAAATCGTGCCCTTCGCGCAGATCGCGGATACGGTCGCGGTTAACGTCAAAGCCCACCACCGGGCGGTGTTTGCCGAACTCGGCAGCCAAAGGCAGGCCCACATAACCGAGGCCGATGACGGCCAGTTTGATATCTTCCAATGAAGGGTGACTCATTCTTGTCTACCTTACTAATGCGGCCTACAGGGATGTGAGGATTTTGCCTTTTTGAGCACTGTCTTGATAGCGGCGCCCGAGTTCCGTGGCCAGGGCCGTCTTGGCCTGGTCGTCGCCGTGCACCAGGCGGATTTCCTGGGGCCACCGGGTCATACCAGTGACGAAGTCGATCAGGCCATTGCGGTCGGCGTGGGCGGAATAGCCCCCGATAGTGTCCACACCGGCCTTGATCTCATGGATATCGCCTTCCAGTTCCACCTGGCCGCCCTGCCCTTGCGACTGGATTTCCCGGCCCGGGGTGCCGGCGGCCTGGTAGCCGACGAACAGGATGTTGTGGCGCGGGTCGCCGAGCATCGCCTTCAGGTAGTTGACGATGCGTCCACCGGCGCACATGCCGCTGGCGGCGATCACCACCGCCGGGCGGCCGGTCTCCGCCAGGTGTCCCACCATGCGCTGATGGACTTCGTGCTCGTCCACGGTGAATAACTGCTCGAAGGCGAGCGGCGCGCGCCCCCCGCGCACCCGCGCCAGGGCTTCGTCATCCCAATGTTCACGCAGCGCCCGGTAGGCCCGGGTGTAGCGGCCGGCCAGCGGCGAATCCAGGATCACCGGCAGGTCGTTCCAGTGGAGCCCGCCGGCGGCCTCATTGCCCTGGTTCTGATGGATCAGCTCTTCCAGCTCATAGAGCAGTTCCTGGGTGCGGCCGATGCTGAACGCTGGGATAAGCACCGTGCCACCGTCCTTCAGGGCACGCTCGATCAGCGCTTTCAAACGGTCGCGCCGGTCCGCGGTATCTTCGTGTTCGCGATCGCCGTAGGTGCTCTCGAGCACCAGTATGTCGCAGCCGGACGGCGGCTCGGGCGGGCGCAGTATCGGCGCCTCCCGGTTGCCCAGGTCGCCGCTGAAGATCACCGTGGTGTTCGCGGCGCGGGCGGCGCCGGCCAGAGCACACTCCACGTAGGCGGAGCCAAGCACGTGCCCGGCACGGCGCAGGCGGATGTCCACGTCATGACCGCCGCGCTCATAAATGGTGTGCCACTGGTCAAACGGTATCGGCCGTAGTAGCCGCTGCACCCGCTTGAGGTACCACCGTATCGCTTCGGGCTGACGGCTGATGGCCAGCTTAAAGGCGTCTTCCAGCACGATCGGCAGCAACTCGGCGCTGGCCTCGCTGCAATAGATCGGCCCGTCAAAGCCGGCGGCCAGCAACCAGGGGATGCGGCCCACGTGATCCAGGTGCACATGGGTCACTACCAGCCCTTGAACGGCGCCGATATCGAAACCGATTTCCAGATGATCCGCGTCGGCCCCATAGGCGCCCTGGTCGCCGCCCTGGAACAGGCCACAATCGATCAGCAGGCTGGCATGGTCGTCCAGAAACAGCTCATGGCAGGAGCCGGTAACGCCGGTGGCGGCCCCGTGGTGCTTTATTGTCAGCTTGTCAGAATCATTCACGATTCGGTTCCCCCGTTCAGGCACGCTACCGCCGCAGGGTTTGCCGTCGGTTCCCTGAGGACGGATCGGTGCCTTTTTCTTTTTGGGCAGGTCTCTGGGATCCTGCCGGCCGGCTTTGCCGGCCTTTCGCGGGCCGGGCCCGCTCCCACAACACAACAAATCAATTCGAGGGCCCGAGCCCGCTTGCGCGCTTTTACAGCGTGCTTATGTCTTTCAGGGCCAGGG
>JBFJUC010000409.1:0-2189 GCA_041624875.1 Alcanivorax sp. | reverse complement strand
TTGCCTTGGTAAATCATATCGTTTGCTCTCCAGTCCCAAAGTATGCGGCCGGCCAGCCGCCTTGGTGAGCCTGTGGTTCCTCACTCGGGGGCGCCAAGTATATGAAAGCAAAGGGCATACATTCAGTCCCTTTTTGTGACTCGCCGGTCGTTGCAAGCCCGCTTTCCGCCTGTATTGGGTGCGGGGCGGGCTCTTTCAACCGCCGGTGCTTTCAGCCATCAGCAGGATACAGCAAGCCGCGCCCGGAGTATCTTGACTCGGGAGGCGTCTATGCGGACCCTTGCCCGCGTCTTTCCGCCAGGCTGAAGTGATGAGCGCACGACCCTTTCCCGAGATCCGCCGCCGTACCGTGGACACCGTGCCCGACTGGCCCGGTGTGCCGCCGCTGCTGGCCCGGGTGCTGGCCGCCCGCGGCGTGACCCGGGAAGAGCAGCTGCAGCTGAACCTGGGCCGCCTGCCGCATCCGGACGGCTTCAACGGCCTGGGCGCGGCGGTGGACCTGCTGCAGCAGGCCCGCGAAGAGCACTGGCGCATTTGCGTGGTGGGCGACTACGACGCCGACGGCGCCACCGCCACCGCGCTGATGGTGCGCGGCCTGGCCGGCCTGGGCTTCCGGCGGCCGGATTACCTGGTACCCAACCGCTTCGAGTACGGCTACGGCCTGTCGCCGGCCATCGTCGAGCTGGCCAAGGAAACCCTGGCCCCGGACCTGATCATCACCGTGGACAACGGCATCGCCAGCGTCGACGGCGTGGCCGCCGCCCGGGCCGCCGGCATGCGCGTGCTGATTACCGACCACCACTTACCCGGCGACCGGCTCCCGGACGCCGACGCCCTGGTCAATCCGCGCCTGTGCGAAGACGGCTTCCCGGCGCGCAACCTGGCCGGCGTCGGCGTGGCCTTCTATTTATTGCTGGCGGTGCAGCGCCGCCTGGGCGTGAAAAGCGCGGTGCTCGATCTGCTCGACCTGGTGGCCCTGGGCACGGTGGCCGACGTGGTGGTGCTGGACGACGCCAACCGCATTCTGGTGGAGCAGGGCCTGCGCCGCATCCGCGCCGGCAAGGGCAGCCCGGGCCTGCGCGCCCTGCTGCGTGTAGCCGGCCGTGACCCCGCCAAAGTGGTGGCGGCGGACCTGGGCTTCGCCGCCGGGCCGCGTCTCAACGCCGCCGGCCGCCTCACCGACATGAGCCACGGCATCGAATGCCTGCTGGCGGACAGTGAAGAACAAGCGCGCCGCTTCGCCGAGGAGCTGGACACCATCAACCGCGAGCGGCGCGGCATCGAGCAGGGCATGCGTGACGCGGCCATGCTGGAAGTGGCGCGGCTGCGCGAACGCGAGCTGCCCGCCGCGCTGTGCCTGCACGGCCCGGACTGGCACGAAGGGGTGGTGGGCATCCTCGCCTCGCGGGTCAAGGAATCGGTACACCGGCCGGTGATCGCCTTCGCCCCGGCCCGTGAGAAGGGCATGCTCAAGGGCTCCGGCCGCTCGATCCCCGGTCTGCACCTGCGCGACGTGCTGGACGCGGTGGCCACCGCCCATCCGGCCATGCTGCACAAGTTCGGCGGCCACGCCATGGCGGCGGGGATGACCCTGCGCGCGGACGACCTGCCGGCATTCACCACCGCGTTCCAGGACGCGGTGGCGGCGGCGGCCAGCGCCGACCTGTTCGATGAGGTGGTGGAAACCGACGGCGCCCTGGAAGAAGCGGACTTGTGCCTGGACACTGCGGAAATCCTCAGCCACCGCTTCCCGTGGGGCCAGGGCTTTCCGCCGCCGCGCTTCGACGGCGAGTTCGAGGTGCTGGACAGCCGCGTGGTCGGCGAACGGCATCTCAAGCTTACCCTGGGCCTGCCCGGCTGCGGCGGGGTGGTGGACGGCATTCACTTCAATGCCGACCTGGACCAGCTCGGCGACCGCCTGCGCCGCGTATACGGCATCTACCGCCTGGAAGTGAACGAATTCCGCGGCAACCGCAACCCGCAACTGCTCTTCGAGCACTTGCGGCCCGTGTAGGAGCGGCCCCCGCTCCTACAACAGGTGCCTAGATGCGGGCACTTTGCTAGCATTGCCGTTCGCGCCGCCCCGGCGTGTTGTACCCGATTCGATTCTCGCGCGGCCCAAAAGGCCGGCGATGTCTGGCAGCCCCTAACGGAGGGAAGCATGAAAACAATTCACAAACACCGCCTGG
>JBFJUC010000408.1:0-2200 GCA_041624875.1 Alcanivorax sp. | reverse complement strand
TTCCTGGATCAGGTGGTTGGGACGGCTGGTGTCGGTGTACATACCCGGGCGTTTACGCACCGGCTCCAGGCCCGAAAGGACCTCGATATTCTCGGAGGTATAGGTGTTGGCCATAAATCTCTAATCGGTATGAATTCAGGTGTCCGGCGTCAGGCGAATTCCGCAAAAGCGCAACACTAGCGGAATAAAGGCGTCGAAGTCATCAAAGCCGTGGCTGCCGCCCAGGCCACGGAACAGGTGGCAGTCGGCGTAATACTCCCAGCCGTCGCGCCAGTCCAGGGATTCGTCGCCGGTCTGGGTCAGCAGCAGCATCTGCTCGGGCTTGCTGATCGCCTCGACCTGGTAATGGCGCAGTTCATCCAGCCAGGCCGGATCGAACGGGTACGCCTCGCCGCTGTGATAGTTATGATTGATACCTGTGTATTTGTCCAGTAGTCGCCAGGGACGGACCGCCGGATTGACCACCGCCGTGACCAGATCGTGGTGCTCGGCCAGCCAGGTGGCGTAGAAGCCGCCCAGGGAGGAACCCAGCAGCGCCACCGGCCCGGCGCCGGCGATAGTGGCTTCCAGGGTCGCCATCGCCTTCCGGGGCTGCGGATCCAGCGCCGGCACGTGCAACCGGTGGCCGGCGCCGTGACGCTCGAAGTAGTCACGCAGCACCCCGGCCTTCCAGGACTGCGGCGAACTGTTGAAACCGTGGATATAGATCAGGGAGATATCGGACATGAGGCGCACCCGGTCGCGTAAACGGCCTCACTCTTCACTATCAACTGTCAACTATCAACTGTTAACTGCTAACTGCCTCAGTAGCCTTTTACCGACATGTCGACCTCGAAGCGGATGCCTTCCACGCGACTGACGGCGGTGTCGATGCCGCCGTCGGCGTACAGATCCAGCCAGCGATAACCGGGGCTGGCGTCGTCCACGGCGAAGTCGACACTGCCGGGTTTGAACTGCACGCAGGTGCTGGGCACCGCCAGCAGTCGCACGCCGTTGCGGGTATCGTCATACTCCTGGTGCACGTGCCCCCAGAGGATACCCCGCACCCGGGGATGGGCGTCGATCACCTCGAAGAAGCGTTCCGCGCTGCCCACCAGCTGGGTATCCAGCCATTCGCTGCCCATCGGCACCGGGTGGTGGTGCAGGCACACCAGAAGATGCTCGCCGGCGGCGTCGCGCAGGGCGTCGTCCAGGAACTTGAGATCTTCGTCGAACAGGTCGCCGGGTACCTCGCCGGGAATGGTGGAGTCCAGCAGCACCAGGGTCCAGTTGCCGATATCCGCCACGCACGGGCTGACCCGGTTATCCTGGCCGCGCAGGGCGCGCAGCATGGGGGCCGGCTTGTCGTGGTTGCCTTCCAGCCAGTAGATCGGCGCGCGGAATCCGGACAGGGTTTTCGCCAACCGCTGGTAGGATTCATAGGAGCCGTCCTGCGACAAATCGCCGGTAGCCAGTATCAGGTCCATATCAGGCTGTTCACGGCGTACCCGATCGAGCACCGCTTCAAGACTGAACTGCGTGTTCAGGCCCATAAGCTTGCCGTCGGTATCCGCGAAAAGGTGAAAATCGGACAGCTGCACTACCCGCAGCGGCTGAACCGGATGCGTCAAAATCCCCGCTCCCGTTGTAATCGTGATCCCGATACCCGCGTGTCCCACGCACGCCGGCCCCGCTCAGGCCAATTCGGCCCACCCCGTTTCCCCCAGAAAAGAGGCCTCTCTGGTTATATCGAAGATGATGGCGGTTGGCCAGGAAGGCGGTTCCGAATTCGGAACCATTGCTCGTTTTATTCAGTGCCGGAGCGGCGCCAGGGCTCGCCGGAGGCCCGCCCGAAGTCGTGCACATGAGCCAGCCATTCGCCCAGAAAGCGGTTCCACTGGGCTTTTTCGTCGCGCTGGTGCATATGGCTGTTGGGGTACGGATAGCGGGCCTGCACCCGCCGGAATGGCGTGGCTTCGGTCACCTCCGCCACGCGCGCGTCGTGGTACAGCCTGACGGTGAACCGGGCCGCCGGGATGGCGTCGTGCAGGGCCTGATCCTCGAAACGCAGCGTGGTGGTGTACGGCGCCCGCTCCAGCACCCGGATGCGGACCGTATGCGGGCGCTCATCGCCGAGCGACACCTCCAGGCTGTCGTCGTCGCCCAGCGCACGCATCAGTGGCAAAAGGCGGGCGTAGTTCCACTCGCACTGCGCCATCAG
>JBFJUC010000407.1:0-2216 GCA_041624875.1 Alcanivorax sp. | reverse complement strand
GGCGCAACGTGCCTGAGCGCGGCGACGACACCCTCACCGCCTTCGTGCGCCACCTGGCCAGCGAACGGCGGCTGTCCCCGCATACCGTCAAACACTACCAGCGCGACCTGGAGCGGGCGGCCCCTCACCTGCCGCCCTGGCCCCGGGTCTCGGTGCACGACGTGCGTGGCCTGGTGGCGCGGCTGCACCGCCAGGGCTTGGGCGGGCGCAGCCTGCAGCGTCTGCTTTCCACCCTGCGCACCTTCTACACCTGGATGAACCGCGAAGGCCTGGCCCGGGACAACCCGGCCCTGGACGTGCGCGCGCCGAAAAGCGGCCGCCGTCTCCCCAAGGCCCTGGACGCCGACCAGACCCGCCAACTGCTCGACGCGGAAGGCAACGAAGGCCCACTGGGGCTGCGCGATCAGGCGATGCTGGAGCTGTTGTACGCCTGCGGACTGCGCCTGGCGGAACTGATCAGCCTCAACCTGGACAGCATCGATCTGGCCGGCGCCCAGCTGGTGGTCACCGGCAAGGGCAACAAGACCCGCTGGCTGCCGGTGGGCACCCCGGCATTGAAGGCGGTGCGCGCCTGGCTCAAAGCCCGCCCGTTGTTCACCGCCGACGCCGACGAACCGGCCTTGTTCCTGAGCCGGCGCGGGCGGCGCATCAGCGCCTCCAGCGTGCAGCAACGGCTGCGCCGGGCAGCGCTGACCCGGGGTCTGGACGACCACCTTCATCCGCACAAGCTGCGCCACTCCTTCGCCACCCATGTGCTGGAGTCCTCCGGCGACCTGCGCGCGGTCCAGGAGCTGCTCGGCCACGCCAACCTGAGCACCACCCAGGTCTACACCCATCTGGATTTCCAGCACCTGGCGAAGATCTACGACGGCGCCCACCCCCGTGCCCAGCGGCGCGAGGAAGACGACTGACCCGCAACCCCTTATCATTGAGCCCATGACCGGACTGAAACTGATCACCTTCGACCTGGACAACACCTTGTGGCCGGTGGACGAAGTGATACGGCAGGCGGAAAAGACCTGCAGCGACTGGATCGCCGAGCACCACCCCTCGGCCGCCGCCGCGCTCACCGCGGAGCGGGTGCGGATGGTGCGTGATCAACTGGTGCGCGAACACCCGGATTACCTCAACAACCTGACCCGGCTGCGCCGCGACGCCATGGCCCAGGCGTTCATCGACGCCGGTTTCAAGGACAAGGAAGCGCGCCACATCGCCGCCGACGCCTTTCAGGTCTTCCATGACGCCCGCAACCGGGTGACGTTTTTTCCTGGCGCGCTGGAAGTGCTGGAGACCCTGGCGGACAGCTACACTTTGGGGGCACTCAGCAACGGCAACGCCGACCTCAAGCGGATCGGCATCCGCGAGCTGTTCGGCTTCCACCATTCCGCCGAGAGCATCGGCCGGCGCAAACCGGACCCGGACATGTTCCAAGCCGCGCTGCACAGCGCCGGCGTGCAGCCGGAACAGGCGCTGCACGTGGGCGACCATCCGGTGGAAGACGTGGACGCCGCGCGCCAGCACGGCTTCCATGCGGTGTGGGCCAACCTGATCGACCTGCGCTGGCCCGGCGACCTGGACAAACCCGAGCACCATATTCACCATCTGCGCGAACTGACCGACCTGCTGCCCTTGTTCGATAACTGAAACCGACCACGGAAGCCGAGGACCATGACCGATACCCGCGGCCAACTGAACGCCCTGCTCGACGACATGCAGAGCGAACTGCAAACCCTGGGACTGTGGGAAGGCCATCCCCCGGAACCGCAAGCCTTCGAAAGCAGCACGCCGTTTTTCGCCGACCGCATGGCTTTCAGCCAGTGGCTGCAATGGGTGTTCATCGCCCGCTTCCGCGCCCTGCTCGCCGAACAGCACCCGCTACCGGCGCAATGCGACGTGGCCCCCATGGCCGAGGAAGCCCTCAAGGAACTGCCCCAGGACACCGACAACCTGGTGGCCCTGATCGCCGAGTTCGACGACCACTTCTAAGCCTGTGCGAGCGGGCTTTGTGGGAGCGGGCTCTGCCCGCGAAAGGCAAGCGAAGCTTGCCGGCGGGATGCCAGAGACCTTTGTTGTTCCTGTGTCCGGTGCTCCGTATCCGAGACGCGGTGCAATGGTGGTGCCTTCCGGGACCGCTCAAGCCATCCCTGGCCGCTGTTAGTTTGGCCCTCCCTGGCCAAACAGCTCCCTCCAGGCACCACCATTGCCCCGCTCACTTG
>JBFJUC010000406.1:0-2217 GCA_041624875.1 Alcanivorax sp. | reverse complement strand
GGCGTCGGCCCGGAAGATGTGCGCGTGGTGGAACTGCACGACTGCTTTACCGCCAACGAATTGATCACCTATGAGTCCCTGGGCCTGACGGGCGAGGGCACGGCGGAGAAATTCATCGAAGATGGCGACAACACCTATGGCGGCCGGGTGGTTACCAACCCCTCCGGCGGCTTGCTCTCCAAGGGGCACCCGCTGGGCGCCACCGGACTGGCCCAGTGCGCTGAATTGTGCTGGCAGATTCGCGGCGAGGCGCAGGAGCGGCAGGTGGAAAACGTCAACGTTGCCCTGCAGCACAACCTGGGGCTGGGCGGCGCCTGCGTCGTGACGATGTACGGTCGTTAAAAAGAACTTAGAGGAGTTATCCATGATAGATCGCAGTTACATAGGCCACAAAAGCGAACCGCTGACCGTTAAAGTGGAGCCCTTTCAGTTGCGGCTCTTCGCCAAAGCCGTCGGCGAAACCAATCCCGTTTACCTGAAAGAAGAGGCCGCCAAAGCTGCGGGCTACCGCAATATGCTGGCGCCGCCGACGTTTGCCCACAGTCTCGGTTTTAGTAAGCCAGACCCCTTCGGGGATTGGCCCGCCATGGGCATCGAACTCGCCAAGGTGCTGCACGGTGAGCAGAAGTTCGAGTACTTCGCGCCCATCTGCGCCGGCGACACCATCACCCTGCAGGATAAGGTTATCGACATATATGACAAGAAGGGCGGTGTCATGGAGTTCGTGGTCTCCGAGACCACGATCACTAACCAGGACGGTGAGTTGGTGGGCAAGATGACCGGCGTTCTGGTCCAGCGACACTAAAGGAGAGTGTGATGAGCAATGTATCTTTTGAGCGCCTGAGCGTGGGCGATGAGATTCCCGCCGTGAACAAGCCCGCTATCAGTCGCCACACCCTGGCCCTGTACTGCGGTGGTTCCGGTGATCACAACCCCATTCACGTAGACAGCGACTTCGCCAAAGCGGCCGGCATGCCCGATGTGTTTGCCCATGGCATGTTGGGCATGGCCTACCTGGGTCAGGCCCTGACGGGCTGGGTGCCCCAGTCTGCTCTGCGTTCCTATGGCGTGCGCTTCGCCTCCATTACCTGGTTGGGCAACGAGATCAGTTGCACCGGCACCGTCACCGAGAAGTTTGAGGAGGCCGGTGAGAAACGGGTGCGCCTGGAGATCAAAGCGGCCGACCAGGACGGCGATGTCAAGCTGATCGGCGAGGCCGTAGTGGCCCTGGATTGAACCAAAAGAATCACTTTTTTACTGGAAATTTTGAGGAGAAGTATTATGGCTAAATTGGATGGACGCGTGGCACTGGTCACCGGTTCCGGTCGTGGTATCGGGCAGCAGGTAGCGCTGCAACTGGCAGCGGAAGGCGCAAAGGTGGTGGTCAATGACCTGGACGAGGCCCCCGCGGCGGAAACCGTTGAAATGATCAAGAGCAACGGTGGCGAAGCCGTCGCCTGCGTGGGCAGTGTGACGGATGCAGATTTTGCAAAGCGTATCGTCGACACCGCTATGGACAACTACGGTGATCTCCACATCATCGTCAACAACGCCGGTTACACCTGGGACGCTACCATCCAGAAAATGAGCGAGGAACAGTTCGACGCCATTATGGACGTTCACCTGAAGGCGCCCTGGCGCATCCTTAAGGAGGCGGCCGAGATTATTCGCATCAAAACCAAGGAAGAGGCCGCGCGTGGCGAGCGGGTCATGCGCAAGGTGGTTAATATTTCCTCTACCGCGGGTTCTCGCGGCAATCCCGGCCAGACCAACTATTCCTCTGCCAAGGCGGCGTTGATCGGCCTGTCCAAGACCTTGTCCAAGGAGTGGGGACGTTACAATGTCTGCGTTAACGCGGTTGCGTTTGGTCTGATCGAAACCCGCCTTACCGAGGCGACCGACGAGAAAACCGAGATCGAAGTCGCCGGCAATAAGGTCGGTGTCGGCGTACCGAAAGATATGATCGCTGCGATGAAAATGATGATACCGCTGGGCCGCACCGGTACACCGGCGGAGGCCGCCGGCGGGGTAATGATGTTTTGCCTGCCGGAGTCTGACTATGTCTCCGGGCAATTGTTGGAAGTTACCGGAGGCTTTTGATCATGGCGCGCAAGATCGACTGGAACGCCCCCTGGATGACCGAAGAACACCTGATGTTCAAGGAATCCACGCGCAGGTTCTTTGAGAACGAACTCTCGCCCCACACCGAGCGCTGGG
>JBFJUC010000405.1:0-2220 GCA_041624875.1 Alcanivorax sp. | reverse complement strand
CCGGACTCAAAGTGCTCCTCGCCGGTGTTGGGATCAATCAGATAGGGAATCGCCACGCGGCCGGTGCGGGCCACCAGTTCCTGGCGGTGGCGCTGGCTCGGCTGGTAGTCCATATCCAGCGCCGCGCGCACCTGTGGCAACAGCCAGTCCTGCCATTGATCCCGTCCGCACTGGCGCACCAGGAACGGCAACTGCAGCTCGCACAGGCGCTCGCGCACCAGCCGCGCGAACGGGCTGGCCTCGAAGGAATAAAGAATCAACGGCTGTTTGGCCACGTCGCTGTCCTGGCTGCGTAGGCCGCGCCCACCGCGCGGTACCGAGGCGGCGAACGAACTGACCGTGCGCAGAGTCCGCAGACGCCAGGCGGCGGGCGCCGGGCGGCCGCCGTACTCGCGGTACAGATAATCGATAATATCGGCGGATTCGTACAGGTCCACGCCGGTATTGGGATCCATCAGATAGGGAAACAGCTGCTTGCCACCGAGCCGTTCCACCAGCGGCCGATAGCGGTCGCCGCCCTTGGGGCAGGGGTAAATCAGCACGTCCAGGTCCAGATCGGTGAGCGCCTCGCGGACCAGGCGGCAGAACGGGCAGCCCTCCATGTCGTAAAGCTCCAGCGGCTCGGCGGGTTGCCGGCCGGCCGGGCGAGTGGCGATGCCACGGCCTTGCTGGGCCAGCGTGGAGGCCAGGGAGCGAGCGACGTCCAGGGTGCGGGGCAGGGGTGAAGACATGGGTAACTCCTTGATCGGTTGACGCTACGCTAGGGCCTGGCGCCGGCGCCCGCAATGGCCGTGCCGCCGCCGGCGCGGGCGTTATCGGAAAGGGCGTGTCCTTTCCGCTCAGGGCCGTTGAGCACTCCTGTCATTGTTGAGGCGGCGCCGGTGGGGCACTCTGAGCGCCTGATTTTCACAGGAGCCGGCGCTCCCGATCCACGGGCGCCGCCGGCATTGGCCCAAGGCGAGAGGAAGGTTACATGACCGAAGCCTATATTTATGACGCTATCCGTACCCCGCGTGGCCGGGGTAAGCGCGACGGCTCCCTGCACACCGTTAAACCGCTGGATTTGGTGGTCGGCCTGATCGACGAAGTGCGCGGCCGTTTCCCTGATATGGACGTGAACCGCATCGACGACGTGTTGCTCGGCGTGGTCACTCCAGTGGGCGACCAGGGCGCCTGTATCGCCAAGACCGCCGCGCTGGCGGCGGGTCTGCCCGACACCGTGGCCGGTTACCAGCTCAACCGTTTTTGCGCCTCCGGCCTGGAAGCGGTGAACACCGGTGCGCAGAAAGTCGCCTCCGGGTGGGACGATCTGATTCTCGCCGGTGGTGTGGAAGCCATGAGCCGCATTCCCATGGGCTCCGATGGCGGTGCCTGGGCGATGGACCCGATCACCAACTATGAGACCGGTTTCGTGCCCCAGGGCATCGGCGCCGACCTGATCGCTACCATCGAGGGTTTTTCCCGCCGCGACGTGGACGAGTTCGCCGCGGAATCCCAGGCCCGTGCCGCGAACGCCTGGGAAAAAGGTTACTTCCAGCGCTCCGTGGTACCGGTCAAGGACCGCAACGGCATGACCGTGCTGGACCGCGACGAGCACGTCCGCGCCGGCACCACCGCCGACGTGCTGGGCAACCTGAACCCGTCTTTCGAAGTCATGGGCGAGATGGGTGGCTTCGACGCCGTGGCCCTGCAGAAATACCACCACGTGGAGAAGATCAACCACGTGCACACCGGCGGTAACTCCTCCGGCATCGTCGATGGCGCCGCCCTGGTGGTGCTGGGCAATGAGCAGGTCGGCAAGGACTACGGCATGAAGCCGCGCGGTCGCATTGTCGCCACGTCCATCAGTGGCGCCGACGCCACCATCATGCTCACCGGCCCGGCGCCGGCCTGCCGCAAGGTGCTCAAGAAAGCCGGCATGACCGTGGATCAGATGGATTTGGTGGAAATCAACGAAGCCTTTGCCTCCGTGGCGATGCGTTTTATGAAAGACATGGGCCTCGACCACGACAAGGTCAACGTCAACGGCGGCGCCATCGCCATGGGCCACCCGCTGGGCGCCACCGGCGCCATGATCCTGGGCACCGCGCTTGACGAGTTGGAACGCCGTGATAAGAAATTCGCCCTGTGCACCCTGTGCGTGGGCGGCGGCATGGGCATCGCCACCATCATCGAGCGTCTGTAACGCCCAACGGATTCGGAGAAAGAATATGAGTGAAT
>JBFJUC010000404.1:0-2235 GCA_041624875.1 Alcanivorax sp. | reverse complement strand
AGGCTTGAGACGCCGCGTGTATTCTTCGCCACCTCGCAGGCGTTCTTTTTCACCAACCTGGCGGTGCTGCTTCAGTCGGTGGTCGGCATTATGCTGGCCGGCTGGCTGCTGGCCAGTGCCGAGCTGGGGCTGTTCAAGGCGGCGCAGCAGCTCGCGTCCGCGGTGAGTTTCGTATTGGTTGGGATTAACGCGATTTTCCCGCCGTTGTTCGCCGAGAGCTACCACCAGGGGCGCCCGGAGCGGCTGGCGCGGCTGGCTCGGCAGGGTGCGTTGCTGGGCATTCTGATGGCGGCGCCTTTGTTGTTGGTGCTGCTACTGTTTCCCGCCGCCGCTCTGGCCCTGCTTGGCGACGGCTTCGAAGGCGCCGTGCCGCTGTTGCGGGTGATCGCCGTGGCCCAGCTGGTCAATGTGGCCTGCGGATCCGTGGGTTTTGTTCTCAATATGACCGGCCATGAGGTGCTGATGCGTAATATCAGTCTGATTTGCGCGCTGCTCAGCCTGAGCCTGTTCCTGATACTGATACCCTGGCTGGGCGCATTGGGCGCGGCTCTGGCGCTGGCGGCGGCTCTGGTGGCCCAGAATCTGGCGGCGGTTTACTTTGTATGGCGCAGGCTCGGCATCTGGACCCTGCCGGGCTTTAACACGCGGGAGCATCGTTAGGCATGTCGGAGTCCTCAAGCAACGCCAAGATTATCTATATTGTCGCCCATGGGCATTCCGGGACCACGCTGCTGGATACCCTGATCGGCAATATGCCCGGGGCCGTCTCCACCGGCGAGGTGGAACGTATCGCCCAGTGGGCGGTATCGGATGATCCGGATAAGGTCTGCACCTGCGGCGCGCCGATTACCGAGTGTGAGCTTTGGGGGCCCTGTTGTGACCGGCTGCGCAGTAACGCCGGCGAAGAGACGCTGACACGCCGCTCGTTCTGGGCGCGTTTCCCGGTGCACCTGGGTGACCATGGCAAGCGATTCTATGTGGGTTTCCTGCTGCCGTTATTATTGCTGCTGGGTTCTTCGCGCCTGCTGGGTCTGTTCCGGCGTTATGCACCGGTCAGCGCGGCTCTGCGCGCCACCGATAACAGCTGGCATTTATTCCGTGCTCTTCAGTCGGTGAGCGGGGCACGGATTATTGTCGACTCTTCCAAGTCGCCGCTGCGTATGAAGGCGCTCTATCTGACTCGCCGGGCTCTGGGCCAGCGGCAGCCTCTGTATATTATTCATATGGTTCGTGACGGTCGGGCTATCGTTTCCTCTTATCAGCGCCGGATACCGCGCAGCGTGGCTCACTACGCCAACGAATGGCGGCGGCGGCTGTTGTACCGGACGGCCATGCTGTTCACCGTATCCGGGCAGGACAGGCTGACCCTGAAGTATGAGGATCTGGCCTCGTCTCCGCTGGCGACGTTGCAAGCGATCTGCACCTTCATCGGCGAGCCTGAATCGCTTGCCGGCGAGGCGTTCGAGAACGCCGGTGCGGTGAAGCATAATGTCAGCGGCAACCCGGCCCGGCTCGACCGCGACGCCCTTGCCCGGGTGCGTCTGGACGAGCGCTGGCGGCAGGAATTGAGCACCGAGGATCTGTCGGTTTTTCGCCGCCGGGCCGGTCTTTTAAACCGTTGGCTGGGGTATCGATGACACTGGCGCTGAAGATTCGTACCGCCTGGGCGCTCGGTCCGCTGAATATCGCCCGGGTGCTGGTCTATCGGTTCAGCCTTAAACTCGGCATCAACCGCGCGGTGCGTCGGCCACCGGCGGCGGTGACCGGGCCTTTCTTCCGCGCCCCGGACCGGCTTCGCCTGGAGCTTGCCCCCCGCCGGGGGTGGTATCAGTGGCGCGAGGCGTTCGGTTTGCGTGTCGACGACGGCGCCGACATGGAAGCGCCGCCGGAATGGGCACGCAGCCTTGTTACCGGCGTTGCCGTCCCCGACACGGATCGGCCCTGGTGGCGGATCGCGGATTTCGATCCTCGTGTCGGCGACATCAAGGGGGTTTGGGAGGCGTCCCGCTACGATTGGGTGCTTGCTTGTGCGCAGCAGGCTCTGGCCGCCCGCGACGCTCGTGAACGCGGCCGTGCGCTGAACCGGCTTAATGCCTGGCTGAGTGACGCGGCGGAGCACAACCCGCCATGGCGGGGGCCGAATTGGAAATGCGGTCAGGAAGCGTCGATCCGCGTCATGCATTTGGCGGCGGCGGCGCTGATGCTGGGACAGGTTTCGCGGCCGGAGCCGGGCTT
>JBFJUC010000403.1:0-2236 GCA_041624875.1 Alcanivorax sp. | reverse complement strand
TCGGTCCTTTCCTTGGGCGCCCGGCTCTGCTATCAATAGCCGCTTTCGGTGGGAGCGCATTATGAAATTTGATTCCATTATTGATGCCGCCGCCGGGAACCGGATGACGGTTCCCGAGGGCTGGGGGCAGGGCAGAGCCACTTTCGGAGGCCTGGTGGGCGCCATTCTGATTCGCCATATGGACGCCCATCTGGGCGACGGCGCGCCGCCGTTGCGCAGTTTCACGATTTCGTTCGTGGCGCCCATGGTGCCGGGTCCGGTGGACCTGGACGCGACCACGCTGCGCGCCGGCAAGTCGGTGACCCAGGTGCAGGTGATGGCCCGCCAGGAGGGCCAGGTGGTGGCCACCATGCTTGGCAGCCTCGGCCATGGCCGTGAGTCCAGCATCCGCGTGCCGGGCCCGGAGGCGCCGCGCTGGAAAGCCCCGGAGGATTGCTTCAAGTTGCCCTACATGGAGGGCCGGTCGCCCACTTTTCTGCGCTTTTTCGACATGCGCATCGCCGGCGGCAATATGATCTTCTCCGGTTCCCAGGAGCCGGATTTCCACGGTTATATGCGTTTCGACGAGCCCGGCCAGACCCAGGACGCCGCCACCCTGGCGTGCCTGGTGGATACCTGGCCCGCCGGCGTGCTGCCGATGCTCAGCAAACCGGCGCCCGCCAGCTCGCTGACCTGGACCATGGAGCTGTTGGAAGACCCGCGTGCGCTGGAGCCGGTGGATTTCTGGCAGTATCAGGTGATCACCGACTCGTTTGCCGACGGCTACGGCCAGTGCCAGGCCACCGTGTGGGACGATCGCGGCCGGCCGGTGGCGCTGAGCCGTCAGACCGTGGTGGTGTTCGGCTAATGAGCGGGGAGCTGCGCCCGCTGACTCCGGATGCCATCGGCGCCCGGGTGCCGCGCCGTGGCCACTGGCTGTTGGCGGCGCTGGGCCGCGCGGTGCTGCGCCTGATCGGCTGGAAGGTGGTGGGTGAGTTGCCCGACGTGGCCCGGGCGGTGATGATCGCCGCGCCGCACACCTCCAATTACGACGGTCTGGTGGGCGTCAGCGCGATCCAGGGGTTGCGGCTGGATATTCGTTTCATGGCCAAGCACACCCTGTTCCGCGGCCCCGCGGGATGGCTGTTGCGGGCGCTCGGAGGCATTCCGGTGGACCGCGCCCGCTCCGGCGGTCTGGTGGAAAACACCAAGCAAGTCATGACCGGCGGCCAGCCGTTCTGGCTGGGTATCACGCCGGAGGGTACCCGCACCGGGGCGGACCAGTGGAAAACCGGCTTTCACCGTATCGCCTTGGATCTGGGGTTGCCGATTATCGTGGTGACCTTCTGCTACCGGCGCAAGCAGGCGCGGATTCTCGACGCCTTCTGGCCGAGCGGCGATCAGCAGGCGGACATGGAAGCCATCTACGCTATGCTCGACGACGTTCAACCGGCCCATCCGGAGCGGTTGTCCGGGCCGCTCCGCCGACGCCGTCGGTAACCCGCCTAGCCGGCTGCCTGCCGGTGGCGGCGGATATAGTCTTCCCGGCCGACGGCCGCCATCAGCGCATAGGCCAGCGGCGAGCCCAGCGATTCCAGCAGCGTGCGGGTGTGGTCGTCGAACGGTTCCAGCGCCGCCAGCTCGATCACGCCCAGCGCCTGGTCGCCCTGCCAGATCGGCAGGAACAGCAGTTCGCCGGGGCGCACCGCGCCGTGGGCGGTCTCCAGGTCCAGGTAACCGGCCGGCACATTGTGCCGCACGGTGACACCGGGGCCGCGTTCCAGTGCACCGCCGAGCAGGCCGTCTACCGGCACGTCGTCGCGTTCCAGGGCTTGCTGGTTGAGTCCGCGCGCCGCTTCCTGGCGGAAGCGGTCGCCGTCCAGCCGGTAGGCGGCGCCGGCAATCGCGTGGGTGCGGTCGAGCATGAAAGTCAGGGCCTGTTCCATCAGCACCTCCACCCTGGGGTTGCCGGCGATGTGCGCCATGAACTCGTTCAGCGTGCGTTGCCGCAGCGCCTCTCGGTCGGCGTTGTCGCGCCACTGACGCAGACGCGCGGATTCCCGCCCGAGCAGCAGATTGTTGGCGTAGGAGCCGCGCGCGCTGGCGTCGAGCATATAGCCGTTGAGCGCGCACACCACCAGCGGAAAGCCGTAGAACAGCATCAGCGACACCGGGTCCACGTCCCAGCGTTGCAGCAGCGCCGCCGCCAAGGCCACCACCAGCGAGCCCAGGCACCAGAACAGGGTACGTGTGGGCG
>JBFJUC010000402.1:0-2239 GCA_041624875.1 Alcanivorax sp. | reverse complement strand
GCTGCCCTGGCCTTCCGACTCACCGGACACCGGCCCGGCCAGCCGCGACAACCAGAAGCGCAGTGCCGCCACCGCCAGGGCCAGCGCCAGCACCGATTCGTCCCATTCGCCGCCACCGTCCCGGTAGCCGCCCAGCAACGCACCCTGGCGGCGCGGCACCGGGCGCCCGTCCGGGGCCACCGCCCAGTCGTTCAGCGCTACCGCCAGGTCGTACTCGGGCCGCTCCAGGCAGGCGTTGTAGAAATCCAGCACGCCGGTCAGCCGACCGTCGGCATCGAACAGGGCGTTGTCGCGGAACAGGTCGCCGTGGATCAGGGTGCGGGTGGCGGGAATGTCCCGCCAGCGGCGCAGCACCGTCTCAGCGCGGTGTTGGTCGTCTTCATTCAGGCGGCATAAATGGACGCCCAGGCTTTGCAGGCGTTCACGCTCGTCGGGCAACGCCGCGCCGGCTTCCGCCGGTTGCCGGTGCAGGGCGGCGAGCAGGGCGCCCACCTGCCGGCAGTGTTCGCTGCCTACCTCGAAGCAGTGCTCGCCGGGCAGCCGCGGCACCAGCACCGCCGGTTTGCCGGCCACCTGGCGCAGCCGCTGGCCGTGGCGGTCCACCAGTGCCGCCGGCACCGGCAGGCCCGCCGCCGCCAGCGTCGCCAAAAGCGCCAGGTAGGGTGCCAGGGCGTTGCCGTCGAACTGCTCGAACACGGTCAGAACCACCGCGCGCGGACTGTCGTCCCCGGCGCGGGCGTCGATCAGGTAGGTGCTGTTCTCGATGCCGTGGCGCGCGGCTTTCGCGCCCTCCAGCCGTAGCGTGTAGTCGGCCAGCAGGGCGGCCAGATCCCGATCATCGACACGGGTATAGACGGACATCAAAGATTCCTAAGGCTCAACGCGAAAAAAGGCCGGGGATGACCGGGTCCTTTGCTTGGGGCGATGGTATAACCCCTGTCCATTGGTGGAAATACACGCCGGGTTTTATTGAGGAGAAACCATGTCCCTGCAACACAAGATCGAGCGCACCACGGTGCGCACCCTGATGAAAATGCCCGGCGCCCTGGCCGGCCGGCTCGCCGGTGTGGTGGAAAGCGTCAGCCGCGAGGGCCTGGACCCCAAGCTGCGTCTGCTGCTGGCCCTGGGTGACGGTCGCAAGGGCTTTCACGAGCTGCCGCTGGCCCAGGGTCGGGCGCTCTACGGGCACATGATCGACATGCTCGACGTGGACCGGCAAGAGGTGGCGGTGACCCGGGATATCCGTGTGCCGGTGGAAGGCGGTGATACGCTGGTGCGTCTTTACCGCCCCAAGAGCGCGTCTGCCGAGGGCAGCCCGGCGATCATGTTCTTCCATGGTGGCGGCTTCACCATCGGCAGCGCCGTGGAATATGACCGCCTGTGCCGCCACATCGCCAACCTGACCGGCGCGGTGGTGCTGAACGTGGACTATCGGCTGGCGCCGGAGCATCCCGCGCCCACCGCCGCCGATGACTGCGTCGCCGCCTGGCGCTGGCTTGGTGAACAGGCCGGCGACCTGGGCATCGACACCCAGCGTCTGGCGACCATGGGCGACAGCGCCGGCGGCAATCTGTCCATCGTGGTGGCCCAGCAGGCGGCGATCCAGGGACTCGCCGTGCCCAAACTGGTGGTGGCGGTGTACCCGAAAACCGACGGCGCTTCCGATTTGCCTTCGGTCACCCAGCTCGGCGGCGGCCAGGGCGGGCTGGATAGCGACATGATCCACTGGTTCCACAACCACTACATGCAGGACGACACCCTGGTGGAGGATTATCGCGTCTCGCCGTTGCGTAACCCGGACATCGCCGGCCACCCGGACACCATCGTGGTCACCGCCACCGATCCGTTGCGCGACGAAGGCCTCGCCTACAGCGAAAAGCTCAAGGACGCCGGCGTCAATGTGGTCAACCTGGACTACCCGGAGCTGGTGCACGGCTTCATCACCATGGGCGGCGCCATTCCCAGCGCCCGCCGCGCGGTGAACGCCATCACCCGGCAGATCAAAGAACGCCTCTGATCGGTTCTTGTAGGAGCGTAGGAGCGAGCCCTGCCCGCTCCTACAACCTCTTGCGTTACACTGTGCGCTCCACGGATTTAACCAAGGACTGCCATGACCGAGCGTAAACCGATCATCCTTGTCGACGGCTCCTCCTACCTGTACCGGGCCTTCCACGCGCTGCCGCCGCTGACCACCTCCACCGGCCAGCCCACCGGCGCGGTGCGCGGCGTCGCCTCGATG
>JBFJUC010000401.1:0-2266 GCA_041624875.1 Alcanivorax sp. | reverse complement strand
GTTCGGCGCCACCGCCCACACCGACGGCGAGCTGGTGGAGGTGCCCGGCCAGGACTACCGCGCCCTGCTGGCGCGCTACCCGGAAGCCTACCCGCGCACCCTGGACATGCTCAGCCGGCGCCTCTGGTCGGCGATCTCCATCATCGAGGACAACGCCCTGCGCGACATGCCCGGGCGGGTGGGCCGGCGTCTGCTGTTCCTGGCGCACATGCACGACCCCCAGCGCGGCCCCGGCCCGGTGACCTTCAAACTGACCCGCGAACACATCGCCAACATGATGGGCATGACCCGCCAGGGCGTGCACGGCGTGCTCAAGGCCCTGGAGCAACGCGGCCTGATCCGGTTCAGCTATGGGCGCATCACGGTGCCGGACCCGGACGCCCTGAAGGCTTATCTGGACGAACGTACCGGGTAGGAACTATTACCTGGATGATGGCACTTTGGCATTAGTTTGTGACGTGATTAAAGGAAATCACACTAGCGGTCGATAACACTTGGTAACAGACACCAACAGACGGAAACATTCCGGCCGTACCGAGTGAAAACGATGCCTAGCCTGTTCAACGACCTGCCCCTGGCGCTCACCCTGCCTGATCACACTCTCTGGGAAATGCTGGCGATTCCGCTAGGCGCGCTGGTGATGGTGGCGGCGGTTCTCTGGACCGGTCGGATTCGCCAGCGCCTGCTGGTCAATGTGCTGGCGCTGGGCATCATGATGCCGCTGGTGCATTTGTGCATGATCACCGCCGGCGCCCACCTGCTCAGCCAGCGCCTGCAACTGGTGCTGCTGGACGTGATGCCCACCTGGCTGAGCTGATCGTCAGGCCAGCGCGGGCTCGATAAAGCGCCAGTCTTCCGCGGACTGCCCCAGCACCAGGAAGTGCGGGTTCAGCACATCCGGCTTGTTATACATCAAGGGCTCGAAGTGCGTGTTCACCACTACGCCGCCGGCGGCGTTGACCACCGCGTGGGCGGCGGCGGTGTCCCATTCACAGGTGGGCGCCAGACGCGGATAGATGTCCGCCTCGCCTTCCGCCACCAGACAGAGCTTCAGTGATGAGCCCATGGAGGTTTTTTCCACCGGGCCCAGTTGCCCCTCGATCAGTCGCTCCAGCGCGGCCACCTGCTCGGCGCCATGGCGGCGGCTGGCCACCATCACGATCGGCGCGTGCCGCTCCCGGCAACGGATCGGCGAGCGCTTGCCGCCCTCTTCCTTGAACGCCCCCAGGCCCTGGCCACCGGAGTAGGTGATCGCGGTGACCGGTACGTGCACCACGCCCAGCACCGGCACACCCTCCTCCACCAGCGCGATATTGACGGTGAATTCGCCGTTGCGCTTGATGAATTCCTTGGTGCCGTCGAGCGGGTCCACCAGCCAGAAACGGGGCCAGTCCTTGCGGTCCTCATAGGCGATGCCGCCGGATTCCTCGGAGAACACCGGAATCTCCGGGGTCAGTGCCTGCAGGCGCGCCTCGATCAGATTGTGGGCGGCGCGGTCGGCTTCGGTGATCGGGCTGTGGTCTTCCTTGTGGTCCACGGCCACGTCGCCACGGTCGTAGATTTCGAGGATGGCGGCGCCGGCATCCACGGCGATGGCGGATACCGGGCCCAGCAGGGCGTTCAAATCGTTCATTCAGCGGTCCATCAAACGTTGGGTCATCAACAGGGCGGCGATCACACGGGCTTCGGTCACATCCTCGCGCTGCAGCAGCTCATCCAGCCGTGACAGTTTCCAGGGAATTACTTCCAGGGGTTCGGGTTCGTCGCCGGGCAGGCGTTCCTCATAGAGGTCCTCGGCCAGGGCGACGGTAATATGGTGGCCCATGTAACCCGGCGACAGGGTCATGCGCTTGAGCAGGGTCAGCTTGCCGGCGCCGTAGCCGGCTTCTTCCTTGAGCTCGCGGTTGGCGGCGTCGCGCCAGTCCTCGCCGTGCTCGTAGGCGCCCTTGGGCAGGGTGATCTGATAGTCGTCGACACCGGCGCCGTACTCACGGATCAGCACCACGGTGTCGCGGTCGAGCATCGGTACGCACATGACGCCGGCGATGGGCGGGGTACGCAGACGTTCGTAGGTGCGTTCCACGCCATTACTGAAGCGCAGGTGCATTTCCTCGATGCCGAACAGGCGGCTTTTCGCCACCAGACGGGTATCGAGGATTTCCGGTTTGCGGTTGCCTTCGCGGGTCATGGCCACTCCTTTGCGACGGCGTTAAGCCTAACCGCAAAGGAAGTGGAACCCAACATTCAGGAGGCGGCTTTTTGCGCC
>JBFJUC010000400.1:0-2287 GCA_041624875.1 Alcanivorax sp. | reverse complement strand
TGTCCGGCGCGCCGCGTACGGTGATCTTTGCTTCGTCACGGGTAAAAGCGATGCCAGAGATAACCGGCTTTTCCATATCCACCTCGTCGTCGACGGTAATGAGGGTGCCCGGGCCCTCTTGAAAACTGGACAGTACGCGCAACGGCACGTTGTATTTGCCGGCGAACTCCACCGAACGGATCTGCAGTACCTTGGAACCCAGGCTGGCCATTTCCAGCATTTCCTCGAAGGTAATGCTGTCCAGACGGCGGGCGGTGTCCACGACACGCGGGTCGGTGGTGTAGACCCCGTCCACATCGGTGTAGATCTGGCACTCGTCGGCTTTGAGCGCCGCCGCCAGAGCCACCGCGGTGGTGTCCGAGCCGCCCCGGCCCAGGGTGGTGATGTTGCCGTCCTGGTCGATGCCCTGGAAACCGGCCACCACGCACACGCGGCCGGCGTCCAGATCGGCGCGCATTTTCGCGTCGTCGATCTCTTCAATACGGGCCTTGGAGTGGGTGTTGTCGGTGCGGATCGCAACCTGACCGCCGGTGTAGGAACGGGCGCCGACGTTGAGCTTCTGCAACGCCATGGACAACAGCGCGATGGTGACCTGCTCGCCGGTGGAGACCAGCACGTCCATTTCCCGCGCCGGCGGGTTGTCATGCACGCCGTTGGCCAATTCGATCAGGCGGTTGGTTTCACCGCTCATGGCGGAGACCACCACAACTACCTGATCACCACGTTCCCGGAAGCGCGCCACCCGTTCGGCGACGGCCTGAATACGTTCGACGGTGCCTACCGAGGTGCCGCCGTATTTCTGGACAATTAGAGCCATAGTGACTTGGTTTCTGCCAAAAGAGGCGCACAAGCATAGCATTTGCGCCCCTGATTTTCATGTGAGGGTGGTCAGAGCTGCTCCGCCACCCACCGATACGCACTTTCCAACGCCGCCGGCAAGGCTGCCGCGTCGGTGCCGCCGCCCTGGGCCATATCCGGCCGGCCGCCGCCTTTGCCACCCACCTGCCCGGCAACGTGTTTCATCAAATCACCGGCTTTGACCCGGTCGGTGAGGTCCTTGGTGACGCCGGCCACCAGCGACACTTTGTCACCCTCGGCGGCGGCCAGCAGGATCACGCCGGAGCCCAGCTTGTCCTTCACCTTGTCCATGGTGACCCGCAGCGTCTTGGCGTCGGCGCCGTCGACACGGGTGGCCAGCACCTTCACGCCCTGGATGTCACGGGCGTCGGCGGTCAGATCACCGCCGGCCCCGGAGGCCAGCTTCTGCTTAAGCCGCTCGATCTCTTTTTCCAGTTCCCGCACCCGGCGGGTCTGAGCGCCCACCCGTTCGGCGGCCTGCTCCGGTCCGCTTCTCAGGGTCGCGGCGATCTCACCCAGCGCCTGCTCCTGCTGGCGCACCCGCGCCAGAGCGTAGTCGCCGGTGACCGCTTCGATGCGACGCACGCCGGCGGCGGCGGAGGTTTCCAGAGTCATCTTGAACAGGCCGATGTCGCCGGTGCGTTGAACATGAGTACCACCGCACAGTTCCTTGGAAAAGCCGTCGCTGCCCATGGTCAGCACCCGCACTTCGCTGTCGTATTTCTCGCCGAACAGAGCCATGGCGCCGGCGTCCTTGGCCGCATCCATGTCCATCAGCTCAGTGGTCACCGCCGCGTTCTCAAGAATCTGGCGGTTGACCAGCGTCTCGATCTCTTCGCGTTGCTCGGCGCTCAGGGCCTCGCCGTGGGCGAAATCAAACCGCAGGTAATCCGGCGCCACCAGCGAGCCTTTTTGCTGCACATGGTCACCCAGCACGCGGCGCAGAGCGGCGTGCAACAGATGGGTGGCGGAGTGGTGGCGCATGATGGCGCGGCGGCGCTCCACGTCCACGTAGGCGTCGACTTTGTCGCCGACGTTCAGGGTGCCGGTGCTGACCGTACCCACATGGATGTGGGCCTGGCCGCGCTTGCGGGTGTCTTCCACGTTGAAGCGGACTTCATCGGCGCCCTTACCGCCGGCGAGCACGCCCCGGTCACCGACCTGGCCGCCGGACTCGGCATAGAACGGCGTGCGCTTGAGCAGCACCATGCCGGTTTCCCCGGCGTCCAGGCGGTCCACGGCGGCGCCGTCGCGGTACAGCGCTTCCACCTCGGCCTGATCCTGATGTTTCTCGTAACCGGAGAAGTCGGTGACCGACTCGATATTGAGCCGGTCGCTGTAATCGTTGGCGAAGGCACCGGCGCCCCGGGCCCGCTCACGCTGGGCCTGCATTTCCTGGTCGAAGCCGTCCATGTCCACGGATAGGCCG
>JBFJUC010000399.1:0-2289 GCA_041624875.1 Alcanivorax sp. | reverse complement strand
CGAGCAGGTGGCGTACACCAGCCGGCCGCCGGGGCGCAGAAGCGGCCATAGTGCATCCAGCATGCGCGCTTGTAAATCCACCAAGGGTGGCAGGTCGGTGCGCCGGCGGTGCCATTTCACGTCCGGCTGGCGGCGCAAAATGCCGCTGGCGGAACAGGGCGCGTCGAGCAGGATGGCGTCGAAGGGTTCGCCGTCCCACCAGGCGGCCGGCTCGGCGGCGTCGCCCTGCACCAGCTCGGCTTCGGCGCCGATGCGGCGCAGCGCGTCGCGCACCCGGTCCAGGCGGCGCGCGGACAGGTCCAGGGCGGTAACCCGAGCACCGGGGAAGGCTTCCAGTATCTGGCCGGTCTTGCCGCCGGGGGCGGCGCAGGCGTCCAGCACCCGGCCGCCGTCCGGCGCCGCCAGCTGTTCCACCGGCAACTGGGCCGCTTCGTCCTGCACCGAATAGCCGCCGCTGTCGAAGCCAGGCAGCTGCGCGACCGGACGCGGTGGCGATAAATACAGGCTCCACGGCGACAGGTCGCCGGGCCGGGCGCCGTCGCCCAGTTCCGCCAGGGCCTGTTCGCGGCTGTGCCGGTGGCGGTTCACGCGCAGGGTAAAGGGCGGCGGTGACAGGGCCGCCCGCGCCAGCGCGTCGGCCTGCGCCGGCCAGTCCTCTTGGAAGCCGCGCCACAGCCAGCCGGGCAGGGAATAGCGCACCGCCGGGTCGTAGTCGGCGAACACCTGGGCCGGGTCCAGGCCGTCGGCCTTGCGCAGCAGGGCATTGATCAGGCCGCTGGCCCAGCCCGCCTTCAGCTGACGACAGAGCTCCGGGTAGGCGTTGACCACCGCGTGGGCCGGGCGCTCCGTGAACCACAGTTCATAGAGGCCGCACAGCACCGCCAGGCGAACCGCCTGGGCCTTGGGTTTGAGGGGCTTGTCGAGCTGGCTGTTGAGCCACTGATTGAGCGGCCTAAGGTGACGGCAGACGCCGAAGCAGAGATCGCGCATCAGGCCGCCGGCGGCGCCGTCGGGCACGCCCCGGGCAAGCACTTCGCGGAGGCTGGCGCCGTCCCCCTCGCCGGGCAGCACCCGCTCCAGGGCGCGTACCGCCGCCAGCCGGGGATCCGGCGCCCTACTCAAGGGTGGCCCCCGGCTGGAACAGCTCCGGGTGGCCGCGTCGCACCTCGGCCACGGTCATCGGTCTTTTCCCGGGCAGCTGTACCCGGCTCAACAGAACGGCGCCGTCGCCGCAGGCCACGGTCAGGCCGTCGTCGCTGACGGTGACGATGCGGCCCGGCTCCGGCTCGCCGGTAGCCGGCGCTTCCGCGGCGCTCCACACCCGCAGGGGCTGGCCGGCGAAGTCCATCCAGGCCACCGGCCACGGGTTAAAGGCGCGCACCCGGTTGACCAGGGCGGCGCCGGGCAGGCGGAAGTCCAGTCGGGCGCCGGCCTTGGTGAGTTTGGCGGCGTAGGTGACACCGTCCTCCGGCTGCGGCCGGGCCTGTTCCAGGTGGGCGGGCAGATCCTCGAGCACGGTGCTCAGCAGCCGGGCGCCCTGCTCGGCCAGGCGGTCGTGCAGCTCGCCGCCGGTCTCGCGCTCGCCGATGGTCAGCGCTTCGCTGAGCAGCATCGGGCCGGTGTCCAGGCCGGCGTCCATCTGCATGATGGTGGTGCCGGTCTCCCGATCGCCGGCCTGGATCGCCCACTGAATCGGCGCGGCGCCACGCCAGCGCGGCAATAACGAGCCGTGCACGTTGACGCAGCCGAGCCGGGGCAGAGCCAGCACGGCGCGGGGAATAATCAGCCCGTAAGCCACTACGATCAGCGCGTCCAGCTCCAGCTCGCGCAGCCGGTCCTGGATCTCGTCGGTCTTCAGGGTGTCCGGTTGCAGCACCGGCAGGTCGTGTTCCAGGGCCAGTTTTTTCACCGGCCCGGGCTGGACCTTCTTGCCGCGGCCGGCGCCGCGATCCGGCTGGGTGAGCACCGCGGCGACGGTGTGTGGGCCGTCGAGCAGCGCTTGCAGGCTGACGGCGGCGAAATCCGGGGTGCCGGCGAAGGCGAGGCGAAGCGGTTTCAAATCAATTCTCAGGCCTGTTGGCGGTGTACTTTCTGAAGCTTCTTCTTGATCCGATCACGCTTCAGGCGGGACACATAGTCGACAAAGAGCTTGCCGTCCAGGTGGTCGATCTCATGCTGGATGCAGGTGGCCAGCAGCCCGTCGGTTTCGATCTCGAACGGCTCGCCGTTGCGGTCCAGGGCGTTGATGCGCACCCGTGACGGGCGCTCCACCTTCTCGTAGAAGCCGGG
>JBFJUC010000398.1:0-2293 GCA_041624875.1 Alcanivorax sp. | reverse complement strand
CCGCGGCCTCGGTGTCACTATTTTGCGTTAAAGGGTTGGTAACAACAACATGGACATTTATCTGGTAGGCGGTGCCGTGCGCGATCAACTGCTCGGGCTGCCGGTCAAGGAAAGAGACTGGGTAGTGGTCGGCGCCACGCCACAACAGCTGGTGGACCAGGGTTTTAAACCGGTGGGTAACGACTTCCCCGTGTTTCTGCACCCGGACACTCGCGAGGAGTACGCGCTCGCCCGCACCGAACGCAAAAGCGGCCACGGTTACGGCGGCTTTGTGTTCCATACCGACGTCGATGTGACGCTGGAAGACGACCTGATCCGGCGCGACCTGACCATCAACGCCATGGCGAAGACGCCGGGCGGCGAGGTCGTCGACCCCTTTAACGGCAAGCGCGACCTGAAGGCACGTATTCTGCGCCATGTGTCGCCGGCCTTCGCCGAAGACCCCCTGCGCGTGCTGCGCGTGGCCCGCTTCGCCGCCCGCTATCACTGGATGGGCTTCCGGGTGGCGGACACCACCCTGGAACTGATGGGCGATATCGTGATGAGCGGCGAGATGACGCATCTGGCCGCCGAGCGGGTCTGGAAGGAAACCAGCCGCGCCATGATGGAGCGCTCGCCCCAGGTCTTTTTCCAGGTGCTGCACGAATGCGGGGCGCTCGCCGAACTGTTTCCCGAGGTGGCCAACCTGGACGGTATCCCGCAGTCGCCGGACCACCAACCGGCCCTGGATGTGCTCAGCCACCAGTGGCGCTGTCTGGCCCAGGCGGCGCGTCTGAAACTGCCGTTGACGTCGCGCTACGCCCTGCTCTGCCACGATTTTGGCAAAGCGGAAACGCCGCCGGACGGCTGGCCGGAACACCGTGGCCATGAACGCCGCGGCATGCACGTGGCCAAGACCATGTCCCAACGGCTGCGCGTACCGAAGGAAATGACCGACGCCGCCATGACCATGGCGCGCTGGCAATCACGGGTGCAGCGGGTGCTGAAGCTGCGCCCGCCGGAAGTGTGGGAGTTGCTGCATAACCTGGACGTGTTACGGCGCCCCCGGCGCCTGAAGTTTCTGGTCGACGCCTGCGAGGCGGACGCCCGGGTGTGCACGGCGGACTACAAAACGCCCTACATTCAGGGGGCGTTTTTGTTGGGCCTCAGCGAGGCGGTGCGCGACGTGGACGTGGCCGGCCTGCGGGAAGCGGGCCTCACCGGCCCGGCCTTGGGCCGCGCCCTGGACGACAAACGCATTAAACGCATCAAGGCGTACAAAAAGGAGTTCCTGGAAAAATGGCAGCCCCCATCGCTCTGATCACAGGCAGCGCCCGGCGCATTGGCGCCCGCATCGCGGAAACCCTGCACCGGAAAGGCTGCCGGGTGGTGATTCACTACCACCGGAGCGAACGGGAAGCGCGCGAGCTGGTCGACGGCCTCAACCGAGAGCGGCCGGACAGCGCCGTGTGCCTGGCCGCCGACCTGCGCGACCCGGCGGCGGTGCGCGATCTGGCGGTGCGCGCCCGGGACGCCTTCGGCGGCCTTGATCTGCTGATCAACAACGCCTCCAGCTTCTACCCCACCCCGCTCGGCGAGGCATCCGATGACGACTGGGACACGCTGATGCACAGCAACCTGCGCGCCCCCTTCCTGCTCAGCCAGCAGCTGGCCGGCGATCTCAAGGCGTCCGCCGGGGCGATCGTGAATATTGTCGACGTGTACGCGGAGAAGCCGCTGGCCGGCCACCCGCTGTACTGCATGGCGAAGGCCGGGCTGGCAATGATGACCAAGAGCCTGGCCCGTGAACTGGGGCCGGCGGTGCGCGTCAACGGTGTATCGCCGGGCGCGATCCTGTGGCCGGAGCAGGGCCAGGACAACCAGCAGGACATTCTCGACGCCACCGCTCTGGGCCGCGCCGGCGATCCGGGCGATATCGCCGCCACCGTGGCCTGGCTGGCCCTGGAAGCGCCCTACATCACCGGCCAGATTCTGGCCGTGGACGGCGGCCGCTCGCTCTCCTTCCCCGGCGGCTGAGCCGCTTCAGGGCCAGACGAACGGCACCTGCCAGAGGCGCTGCTCCGGAAACCGGTATTCGTCGAACAGCGCCGCGTAGGTACGGCCCAGCTGGGGGTGCACCGCTTCCGGGGCCAGATCGGCCAGCGGCCGTAGCACGAAAGCGTGTTTGAGGATCTCGTCGCGGGGCAGGCTGACACCGTCGATCTCGCCGGTGAGATCCCCGTAGGTGAGAATGTCGATATCCAGGGTACGGCTGGCGAATTTCTTCTCGCCACGCACCCGGCCGTGGGCGCGT
>JBFJUC010000397.1:0-2296 GCA_041624875.1 Alcanivorax sp. | reverse complement strand
TGTAGGCTCGACGTTTGGCCATCCCTGGCCAAACACGGTCCTGGACGGGCCCACCCGATCCCGGCGCTCCTAGGAAGATTCCAAGCTTCCCCTCCCTGGACGGTCCGGCGGTGTTATGACCCGCATCCCCGGCTGGAGGGTCCAACCTTCCCGTTAAAGCACCACGCCCCAAGAAACTGGCATAACCGTTGCAGCGTTCCCACGATCCGAAGGCTCACCCTGGGGGATCTCATGGAACGACGCGCCGCGCTACTGCTCACCCTCATCGCCCTGCCCGCCGCCGGCCTGGCCGACACCCCTGAATACGCCGCCAACGACGTCGTCTGGATCGCCATAGCCGCGGCCCTGGTGTTCCTCATGCAGGCCGGCTTCGCGCTGCTCGAAAGCGGCCTGAGCCGCACCAAGAACGCCATCAACGTGGTCATGAAGAACTACATGGACCTGTGCGTGGGGACGTTGACGTTCTGGGCTCTGGGCTTTGGCTTGATGTTCGGGGTCAATCCCAGCGGCTGGGTGGGCCAGGACCTCTTCGCGCCCAGCCAGGGCGACAGTGATCTGTGGACCCTGCTGCTGTTCCAGCTGATGTTCGCCGCCACCGCCGCCACCATCGCCTCCGGGGCGTTGGCGGAACGCACTCGCTACCTGGGCTACCTGTGCGGCGCCATGCTGATCACCGGGCTGGTCTACCCGCTGTTCGGGAATTGGGCCTGGAACAGCGACGGCTGGCTGGCCGGGCTGGGCTTCATCGACTTCGCCGGCTCCACCGTGGTCCACAGCGTCGGCGGCTGGTGCGCCCTGGCCGGCATCATGGTGGTGGGCCCGCGCCTGGGTCGCTTCGACAGCCAGGGGCGGCCCCGAGAGATTCGCGGCCACAACCTGTCCTTCGTCGCCCTGGGCGGCTTTCTGCTGTGGTTCGGCTGGTTCGGCTTCAACGGCGGCTCCACCCTGGGCGCCGACGTTAATATAGCCCTGATCAATCTCAACACCCAGCTGGCTGCCGCCGCCGGCGCGCTGGGATCGGCGCTTTACCGGGTCGGCACGCGGCGGCCAGTGCTGCTCACGGAAACCGTCAACGGCAGTCTCGCCGGGCTGGTGGCAATCACCGCCGGCTGCGCCACCATGAGCCCGGGCTTCGCGATCCTCACCGGCCTGCTGGGCGGGCTGCTGGTGGGCCCGGGCAGCCGCCTGCTGCTGTCCATGAAACTGGACGACGTGGTCGGCGCGGTGCCGGTGCACGCTTTCGCCGGGGCCTGGGGCACCCTGGCCGCCGGGCTGTTCTTCCAGGGCGACCTGTTCGACCCGCAGCGGGCCATGGTGCAGATGATGGGCATCGTGGTCGCCTTTGCCTGGGCCTTCTTCGCCGCCTTGATTCTGTACATGGTGCTGTCGCTCACCGCCGGACTGAGGGCGCCCAGCCAGCACGAACAACGGGGCCTGGATGTGAGCGAGCACGCTGAACTGGGCTACCCGGAATTCGCCCAGCAGAGTCTCTATGACGCCGAGGTGGCCGGCGACCTGGATGGCCAACGATGAGCCCGGAAGAACGTCACCGCCGCGCCATCGCCACCGGCCTGGCGCCCTATCTGGACCGCCGCCAGGTGCCGGAAGCCGTCGCCCTCTGGCAGCGTGACTACGCCCACCGCCCGCGCTTTTCGCTGCAAGGCTACGTGAGCCATATCAGCCGCCTGTTCGAGGTGGAGGGCCGGCGTCACGATCTGCACCTGAGTCTGGTACAGGCGATCACCCTGCCCGACCGGGAACTGCTGCCCGACCCGCTCGGCGAAGAGCACAGCAGCCATCGGGCTCACCCTTGCACCGAGGCCTTCCAGCTACTGATGCGGGCCCTGTGGGCACAGCTCGACGCGAGCCAGGCCAGCCAGGTGCGCCTCGATCAGCTCACCAATCTGCGCCGGCCCGGGATCGACGCCGAACTGCGCGAGCCGCTGGAGTACTGGCTCAATCATGCCGACAGCGACCTGGCGCCGCTGGACAAAGGCACGCTGCGGCAACTGCTCAACCGCACCTACGTGCTGCTGTGCGAGCGGTTCGGCCCGGTGCACAGTGACCGCCTGCTCAAACAGGCCGCCGACCGGGTCCGCGAGCAGCGCCCGGGGCTGCAATCCGCGCTGCACGCCCTGCTCTGAAGGCCGACGCCGCTTGCCAGTGGTTCAAAGGGGTCATTATGCTAGCCCACACTGTGTAATCGGGGCGCTGAATGAAATTACATCACCAGATATTTCTGGCCATGGTGCTGGGCGGTATTGCCGGGGCGCTCACCGAAGAGAGCACCCGCCTG
>JBFJUC010000396.1:0-2317 GCA_041624875.1 Alcanivorax sp. | reverse complement strand
GTGGCCGGCGAAGTCGTGGATCAGCTTGTCGGTGTAGGGACGGGTAACGGTGGCGGAGGTGGCCAGCAGCCCGATCACGCCGCTGCGGCTGAGCGCGGCGGCGGGCTTGATGGCCGGCACCGTGCCCACCACCGGGATCGCCAGCGCCGCGCGCAGCGCGTCCAGCGCCAGCGTGCTGGCCGTGTTGCAGGCCACCACCAGCACCCGGGCACCGCTGGCGGCCACCGCCGCCCGGCACACCTGTACAATGCGCCGCACCAGCCAGACGTCCGCCTTGGTGCCGTAGGGCAGCGCCGCGTTGTCGCACACATAGGCCAGCGGCGCACCGGCCATTTGCTCGCGCAGCGCTTTGACCACCGACAGGCCGCCGACCCCGGAATCGAAGATCAGAATGGGACCGCTCACGGGCGGGCTCCGGGCCGGTCGGTTGTGGTTATCTCTGAGTGGCGGGCCATGCGGGTACGGTCTGGTGGTTGCCGGGCGAAGGGGCAAGATTACCGCTATCGCGTGCCGGCAACAAAGGGCGTGACCAGATCGGCCACCACCTGGGCCTGGCGGGCCCAGCGAAAGTGATCGGCACGGTCACCGAGTTGGTCGGCGGTAATCACCCGTTGGCGGAGCGGGGCGTTGCGGAATTTGTCCGTCACCGCTTTCACCGACGCGTCCGGGGCCAGGGCGTCGTCCGCCAGCCGCACCGCCAGCACCGGCCCGGTGTAGCCGGCCACGGCAGCATCCAGGTCTTCCGACAGGCCCCGGGCCTGGTAGCGGTTGCGCTTCGCCAGGGTGCGCCAGTCGTTCATGATGCCGCGCGCCTCGTCGCCGCCGAAGCCGACGCGCTTGCCGGGGAAGTAACCGAACAGCAAATTGGCCGGCGGGATCAGCCGGATCAGCCGGCGCACGCTTTTATCGTTGAGCGCTCCGGCGGCGTCGACAAAGGCCTGCCACCAGGGGCTGCCGGTGGCCACCAGAATCAAGCCACTGATGCGGTCGGCGAAACGCCCGGCGGTGATGGCGGCGAAATGGCCGCCCAGGCTGTGGCCCATCAGATAAAGCGGCGCGCCGGGCCGCTGCGCTTCAGCCCAACCGAGCAGCGCCGGCAGGTCGTTATCAAGCACCTCGGCGAAGCCCCAGTTGTGGCGCCGGCCGGGGCGCAAGGCGCTATCGCCCTGGCCACGCTGCTCCATCACCGCCAGATTAAGCCCGCTCTCGGCAAGGGTGGCGGCCAGCTTGTCGTAAAAGCGTGCCGCCACGCCCAGCGCCGGCAGCAGTATCAGCACCGGCTTGTCCTCCGCGGCCGCATACCAAGTCACCGGCACCCGGTAACCGCCGGCGGTATCGACGTGATGGCCGGCGCCGGCCGTGGCCGCCTGGCTCATGCGGTTTTCGCCACTTCCGGGCGGCGCGGCCGGCGCAGTAACTCGCCCCCGCAATTCGGGCAGAGCCCGCCCAGGGCGGTGCAGCAATCCACGCAGAAGGTGCACTCATAGGAGCAGATATACACTTCGCCCTGCTCGATCAGCGCGTCGTGACAGTGCTCGCACTCGGTTTTCATTTCCAACATTCGGTGTACCTCCTAACGCGCTTCGACTTTTTGTTTGCCGCAGCGCTCGCATTGGTAGCGGGTGACCAGTTTGCCCTGCTGGCTGTCGAACCGGGTGTTCTTGACCACTGTCCATTTGTGAAAGCCGTGCTGGCACAGGCCCTTTTTGGGTTTCTTTGCATCCGGTTTCTTGAAGGGGACCACGTCGCCCATGGCAATACCCTTGTGTGTCTGTGGACCGGTACAGGTTACTCGAAATTTTTCCGGGTGGTGTCAATGTCGCGCGGGCTCTCGATGCTTTGCGGCTCCGTATCGGAGACGCGGTGCAATGGTGGTGCCTTCCGGGACCGCTCAAGCCTTCCTTGGGCGCTCTCATTTGGCCATCCCTGGCCAAATAGGTCCCTCCAGGCACCACCATTGCCCCGCTCACTTGGCAGCGGAATCGCCACGGGTCAACTCCACCCTTTCAGAGAAAGCGCCCGGACCTTTCTACGAAGCTCGGATTGTAGGAGCTTGCCTTGCAAGCGAGAGGCCGGCTTGCCGGCCGGCTGGATCCAAGAGGCGCTGATGGTGCTGCTGTAAGACATCTCTGGGATCCTGCCGGGAGCTTCGTTCCCTTTCGCGGACGGGGGCCGCTCCCACAAGGCCCACCCGCACCAGGGTGCCCGGTTAGGGGCAGCCGGTTAAAGGATAACCAGGTGATTGGGCAGCTCGTTTTTCTTTTCGGTGGCGGGCACCTTGATGATCAGCTGGTCGCCGCAGGAGGCGATGCACTCC
>JBFJUC010000395.1:0-2319 GCA_041624875.1 Alcanivorax sp. | reverse complement strand
TGCAAGGCCCGTGGCTGGACAGCAATTTACTGTCGATGCTGCCGCAGGACCCGCTGCCGGCCAACGCCCGCGCCCTCGCCGAGCAGCACCAGGACCGTTTCACCGACCGCACCCTGTGGCTGGTCCCCGCCGAGAACGCCGCCGGCGCCGCCGCCCACGGCCGCGCGCTGCGCGCCATGCTGAAACAAAGCGATCTGTTCAGCGAGGTGGGCCCGAACCTGGACCCGACCCGTCTGCAGCAGCGTTACCAGGCGTTACGGCCCTATCGCTTTCAGTTGCTCGCCCCACGGGACCGGCAACGCCTGGAGAATGACCCGCAGGCCCTGATTGATAACGCCCTGGCGCGGGTATTCGGCCCCTTCGGCCTGTCCGGCGACCAGTGGCGCGACGATCCGCTGTTCCTGTTCGAGCATTACCTGCAAGCGCTGGCGCCGTTCACCCTGGAGCTGGAAGACGGCATACCGCTCGCCACCGCCGACGGCCGTTACTGGGCGCTGACCACCGCCACCGTGCGCGCCGGCGGCTTCGCCCTGGACCGGCAAAGCCCGCTGCTGTCGGTAAGCAACGACGTTCAGCAGCGCTGGCCGGATTCACTGGTCACCGGCGCGCCCTTGTACACCGCCGCCGGCGCCGACAGCGCGCGCCGGGAAATGAGCACGGTGGGGCTGTTTTCCCTGGCGGCGGTGGCGACGCTGTTCCTGGTGCTGTTCGGCGGACCCCGACCGATGTTGCTGGCCCTGGCCAGCGTCGCCACCGGCCTGCTGTGCGGGCTGGCCGCCACGCTCTGGACGTTCGGCCAAATTCATCTTCTCGGCCTGGTGTTCGGCGCCGGTTTGATCGGCGTGGCGGTGGACTACAGCATTCACTTTTTCTGCCAGCGGCTGGATCAGCCCGGCGTGGCACCGCGCACCCTGCGCCGGCACCTGACGGCACCGCTGGCACTGGCGCTGGTCAGCAGCGTGCTCGGTTATCTGGCCATGGGCCTGGCGGCCTTCCCGGGCCTGCGTCAGGTGGCGGTGTTTTCGGCGGCCGGGCTGAGCGGCGCCTGGCTCACGGTCATGCTGGCGGTGCCGGCGCTCAGCGGTCGGGCGCCGCCGCCGCGCCAGCGTTTGCTGGCCCGCGTGGGCCGCTGGCGCCGACAGTGGCCGGCCTGGTGCCGGTACCACCGGCCGGTTCTTCTGCTGGCGGCGGCGGCGCTGCTCGCCACCGGCCTGTGGCGGCTCACCCCGGACGACGATGTGCGTCACTACCAAAGCCCGCCGGCCTGGCTGCAAACCCAGGGTGAACGGATCCAGACCCTGCTGCCCCGGGGCGACAGCCGCTATTTCATCGTCCACGGCGAGACACCGGCCCAGTGGTGGCAACGGGAGCGCGACCTCGTCGATGAACTGGACGCGCTCAAAGGCGAGCGCGGCGCGCTGGACAGCTACCGTGCAATCAGTGCGTTGTGGTACCCGGCGGCGCAACAACAGGCCCTGCGCCAGACGCTTGGCGAGCGGCTTTACCAGCACCCACGCTTCACGGACTACCTGCAGCAACTGGGCCTCGGCGAGACCGCCCTGGCCCGGCAGCAGCAAGCCCTGGAAGACGCCGCCGGGAACGGCCTGTCGCTGGACGGCTGGCTGGCGGCGGTGAACGACGACAGCCTGCGCGGACAATGGGGCGGCTGTGACCGCCACGGCTGCACCAGCCTGGTCCAGCTCGCCGGGCTGCGCGACAGCGACAGGGTGGCAGCGCTCGCCGCACCGAAGCAGGGGCGTTACTTTATCGACCGAGCCAGCGCGGTGAGCGGCGTGCTGGCGACCCTGCGCGAGCACCTTGCCTGGCTGTTGCTGGGGGCCTATCTGCTCAGCGGTCTGGTGCTGACGCTTGCCCGGGGACCGGTCAAAGCGCTGCGCCTGCTCGGCGTACCGGCGCTGGCGTCCTTGGCGGCACTGGCGGCGCTGGGCTGGCTGCAGGGGGGCTTCGGCCTGATCACGGTGCTGGCGCTGTACCTGTTGCTGGGCATCGGTATCGACTACGCTATTTTCTTCAGCCAGCCGGAAAAGCGGCGCGACGCGGCCGCGCTGGCGGTGCTGCTGTCGGCGGCCACCACCAGTCTCAGCTTCGGCCTGCTCAGTCTCAGCGCCACCCGGCTGGTGGCGGATTTCGGCCTCACGCTGTTACTCGGCATCGTCGCGGCGGCGCTGATCGCGCCGCTGCTGGCCGCCGCCCCTCAACCGGACACGCAACCGGGAGCACACCCATGAGTTTCGACACCGATGTGCTGGTGATCGGTGCCGGCCCCGCCGGCGCCGTCGCCGCCACCCTGCTGCACCG
>JBFJUC010000394.1:0-2322 GCA_041624875.1 Alcanivorax sp. | reverse complement strand
GAAGCTCCCGGCAGGATGCCAGAGAGGTATCTAAAGGTCGCACAAACAGCGTCTCTGGGATCCTGCCGGCAAGCAGAGCTTGCCTTTCGCGGGCGGGGCCCGCTCCCACAAGCGCTCGCTCCCAGAAGGCCGTTAGAGCCGGGTCCAGTCGAAGGCGGGGCCGGGGTCGCTCTTGCGGCCGGGGGCGATGTGCTCGTGACCGGTGACGGTGTCGTTGGACAGGCGCGGGTAGTGGGCGATCAGGGTGCCGAGAAGCGCGCGCAGGCTGCGGTACTGGGCGCCTTCGAAGGGAACGTGGTCGGCGCCTTCCAGCTCGATGCCGAGGGCGAAGTCGTTGCAGTTGTCGCGGCCGCGCCAGTGGGACACGCCAGCGTGCCAGGCGCGCTGGTCGCAGGCCACGAACTGCACCAGCTCGCCGTCGCGGCGGATCAGGAAGTGGGACGATACCTTGAGGTCGCCGATCTCTTCGAAGTACGGGTGCTCGGTCGGGTCCAGGCGGTTCTGGAAAAAGGCTTCCACCTGGGGGCCGCCGAATTGCTCCGGTGGCAGGCTGATGTTGTGGATCACCACCAGGGCGATGTCGTCCGGGTCCGGGCGGGCGTTGAAGTTGGGCGACGGCACTTGGCGCGCCTGGTCCACCCAATGATTGGTGAGTGTCAGCATGGGGCTATTTTCGCGGGCGGGGCCCGCTCGCACAAGACGTCAGGCGTTTTGCAGGCGCCGCAGGTCGCCGATCACCGCTTCCAGGGCGCGGTCGAACAGGGCGCCGTCTTCGATCAGTTTGACCTCGCCGTCATGGAGCGCCTGCGCCAGGCCGGCGGCGTCGTATTCGCACACCTTAATGCCGCGCCGGTTAATGAACACCAGTTTGGCGCCGTCGCGGATGTTGGCGGCCAGCTTGGCGCGCTGGGCCTCCTCGCCCTCACCGATTTCCAGCCACTGGCCGGCGCGCAGGCCGCGGGCCCGCACCACCAGTTCATGGTCGTCGGGCAGCGCCGACGGGGCCGGCGGCTCGGGCTCCGGCGCCTCGGGCACCGCCACCCGCTCGGTCTCCAGCCCCTGGATCAGGCTGTCGTGGACGGCCAGAAGGTCGTCCAGCAGGGCGCGGGTTTCACCGGCGTCGTACTGAATCGATGCCAGGCCGTGCTCCAGCGCGCGCACCACTTTCGGGCTCAGGGCGCGCAGCTTGTCCAGATCCGCCGGGTCACGGTGGGGCATCACGCTCCACACCAGCGCGTCCACCGCCTTGGTGTAGCGGCGCCAGGCGTCGCTGTCCTCGCCCTGGCGCAGCCAGGTCAGGTAGAGCACCTGCTGCCAGCCCTGGCGCAGCAACCGCACCGCCACGTCCGGCACCTGACGGCCGGCCAGGCGGGCATCAATATACAGGCGCGCCGCGTCACCGGCCTGCTCGGCGCGGGCTTTGCCCTCCTCGGCTTCGCGCACCCGCTCGGCGACCCGTTCGGCGCGGGCCCGCTGGTCGCTGAAGAAGCTATCGAATTCCGCCAGCAGCTCACTGAACAGGGCCGGGTCTTCGTCGTAATCGTCGATGATGGCGTGCACCGCCCGGTCGATGCGCTGGTAGGTGTCGTCGTCATAGCCCTGCTGCGGGTCCCACTGACAACCGGCGCGGGCCAGGGTATTGAGCAGCAGGCGGGCATCGTGCTCTTCGTTGCTAAAGAAGGTCTTATCGGCGATCGCCACCTTCAGCAGGGGAATCTGCAGCCGCCCGATCAGCGCCTTGATTTCCGAGGGCAGGCCGTCGTCGTCGAGGATGAAATCGAACAGCATGGCGACCAGATTGATAACGTCGTCGTCGGCCTGATCGAGGGCGTGGATGGCCTCGCTGTTCTCGCTCTCGAGCAGATCGGAGAGCTCGTCCTTAACGCTGCGGTCCTGGGCGTCGGCGCCGCCCTCCAGAGCATGCTCAAGGCGCTGCAGGCGGGTGAGCAGACCGAAAAGGTCCTGGCTGCTGACCGCCTGCACCGGCGCGTCGGCGGTGAGAGGGGCGCCATTCAGATGGGCCACGCCGTTATGCATGATCGCCATGCCAGAGGTCAGCGCCGGGCCAGCGTCGACCCCGGGCGTGCCGGTGGGCGCCGTGGGCGCGGACGAACCGGAGGCCGGCGCGCCGCCGGCGGGGCCCAACCCGCGCAGGGTGGTGAGCAATTCCTGAAGCAGCCCGAACATGGCGTTGTCCGCTGGCGGCGCGCCGGCCTGGGCGTGGCCCGCCGACGGCACACCACCGGCGGTGCGGGACTCGTCCGCGGAACCGGCGGCGTCGGAGCCCGGGGCCCCGGTTCCGCCCCCGCCCCGCTGCAGCTG
>JBFJUC010000393.1:0-2342 GCA_041624875.1 Alcanivorax sp. | reverse complement strand
CCCAGGCGTTGGGCGGCGCGGGCGAAATCACCTTCCTCGGCGACGGTAAGAAAGTCCCTGAGGTCCTCGCTGCGGATCCGGTCCATAGCATTCACCGGCGGGTTGTTTTTTTACCACGATACCCCTGTTGGCGGCCGGCGCCATAGTGTTTCGTAATTCGTAACCAGGGGTAACGTTCGCGCCCGTGGAATGGCATGCTAATAGACCTTCCGATCCGTTGGGGAAACGAACGCATGTGGTTATACGTACTGGCGATCAGTGGCGGCGCGGCCCTGGGCGCCAATGCCCGCTGGCTGTTGGGGCTGTGGCTGAACGCGCTGTTTCCGGCGTTGCCGCTGGGCACGCTGGCGGCCAACCTGCTGGGCGGCTGGCTGATCGGCCTGGCGTTGGGGGTGTTCGCCTGGCTGCCGGCGCTGGCGCCGGAGTGGCGGCTGTTCCTGGTTACCGGGTTTCTCGGCGCCCTGACCACCTTCTCCACCTTTTCGGCGGAGATGTTCGAGCACCTGCAAAGCGGCCGCTGGGCGGTGGCCCTGGCCGGCATCGCGGTGCACGTGGCCGGTTCCCTGGCGATGACCGGCCTGGGTTTCGCCATGGTGGCGCTGGTGCGCGACCGGCTGTAAGGCCTAGACGCGCACCGCGTGCGGCGTTTCGCCGCGCAGTTTGATCACGTCCGCCCGGGGCGGCGCGCCGAACAGGCGGCTGTATTCGCGGCTGAAATGGGACGGACTTTCGTAACCCACCCGGAAGCTGGCGGTGGCCGCTTCCAGCCCCTCACTGGCCTGGTGGGCGACGACGGCGAGATCGTGCGGCTCTCCGATGTGGCGCGCCTGGAGCTGGCGCCGGCGATTACACCCTGCGCGCGCAGTTGGACGGTAAGGACGCGGTGACCATCGCCATCTCCACGGTGATCTCCACGATCAACTCGCTGACCCTGTCGCCGGCGCTGGCGGCCATGCTGCTCAAGCCCCACGACGCGCCCAAGGACCGGCTTAAAGCCAAGGCCCAGGCCGACCCGACGGTGCTGTCCTCCGCCCAGGCCATGGCCGGCCTCACCGCCCTCGGCGAAGAGGTGCTGCCCCCGGGCATGGACTTCGAATGGACCGACCTGAGCTACCAGCAGGCCACCCAGGGCAACGCCGCGCTGGTGGTGTTCCCGCTCTCCATTCTGCTGGTGGCCCTGGCGTGGCTTTCCGGCTGCGCCGACGAACAACGCTTCTGGGCCGGTTTCGAAGACCCGATGCTGGCGGGTTTGATCCGCCAGACCCTGGACGCCAACCGCGACCTGCGCGCCGCGCTGGCCCGCTACCAGCGCGCCGAAGCGCTGCTGCGCGGCAGCCGTGCCGAGCAACTGCCGAGCGTGGGCGTCTCCGCGTCCGCCGCCGAGCAGCACCTGGCGGATGTGGAGCGCACGCCGCCGGGCGCCGGTGACGACCGCGTCGAGCTGTATCAGGCGGCTGCGGGTCTGAGTTGGGAGCTGGATCTGTTCGCCCGTCTGCGCCGCGCCAGCGAAGCGCAGCGGGCCGAGCTGGGCGCCGCCGGCGCCGACCTGGCCGCGCTGCAAGTGGCGCTGGTCGGCCAGCTCGCCACCTGCTACTTCGAACTGCGCGGCCTGCAGCAACAAAGGGAGCGCAGCTCCCGGCAGGATCCCAGAGACCTGGTATATGTTCCGGTCATAAAGCTCTCTGGAATCCTGCCGGCCGGCTTTGCCGGCCTTTCGCTTGCAGGCAAGCTCCCACAAATCCGGCTTCGTAGCGGAGTCTGTTCTAATAGTCGCGCAGGTTATCCAGCATCCGACTCCCGATCTCGATAAAAGTATTCTGGTCTGTCTTAGTAATGCCTTTGAGAAGCGTCTTTTTCACTTCATCTTCCGCTTCCTTGATACGCGCCATAAGACCCTGACCCTTATCGTTGAGCGACAGAAGCTGGGCGCGGCGACCTCAGCGACTTCCCGAAGAACCACGAAAGCGCCAACTTCAAACCGCTGATTCCCCGCCCGGGGCAAACGGAGATCCCGCTGCCGCCGTTCGGCGACGCACCGCCGGAAGAACGACCGATCGTACGCACCTACACCCTGCGACATTTTGATAGCGAACACGGCGAAGTGGTGGTGGATTTTATGATGCACGCGGACCACGGCCCCGCCTCCGGCAGGACCTGCCATTCCCGCCCGGCATGGAAGTGATCTGGCGGGTGAACCCCAACCCGGAACAGCCGGCCCTAGTGGTCCATGCGGTTAATTCTGTCACTCTCAGCCGCCACACAAGCGGCGTGGGCCAGGCGCGCGAACGCAGAACTGGTGGTGCCAATTCAAGTGAGCGCAACACCGACCACGGCGCTTGTGT
>JBFJUC010000392.1:0-2348 GCA_041624875.1 Alcanivorax sp. | reverse complement strand
TCAACCTGGTGGCGGCGCAGCGCACGCTCACCGGTGACGACCTGCGCAAGCTGGAGCTGGCCGGCTTCTTCCACGATGCCGGCATCTGGCTGGCGGGCACCTTCGACTATCTGCCGCCCTCGGCCCGGCTCGCCTGCCACTATCTGGATGAACACGGCCTACAGGGCTGGAGCGACGAAATCCACGCGATGATCGTCCAGCACCACAAACTCACCCGCAGCAATGCCCCCGCCGAAACCCTGGTGGAAGCGTTCCGCCGCGCCGACTGGATCGACGTCTCCCTGGGGCTGCTGCGTTTCGGCGTCGACCGCGAGCGCCTGCGCGAGATCAACCGGCGCTTTCCCAATGCCGGCTTCCACGCCCTGTTGTTCAGCCTCAGCGCCCGGCAGCTGATCACCCAGCCGTGGCGGCCGTTCCCGATGCTCCGGTTGTAGCCGTCCGGGGTAGGACCTTTTGTCCCTTGGTGGGAGCGCGCTTGGTGCGGCAGGATACCCGGTGACAGCGGCCCCGCCCGGAGCCGCCGGATCACTCAGGAGCTTCGCCGATGACCGAGACCCTGGCCCTGGACCTGGCGCGCACCCAGTTCGCCTTCACGATTTCGTTTCACATCATCTTTCCCGCCATCACCATTGGCCTGGCCAGCTATCTGGCGGTGCTGGAGGGGCTGTGGCTGTACACCAAAAACACCCTGTACCGGGATCTGTACCATTTCTGGGTGAAGATTTTCGCGGTCAACTTCGGCATGGGCGTGGTTTCCGGCCTGGTGATGGCGTATCAGTTCGGCACCAACTGGAGTTTCTTCTCCGAATTCGCCGGCAGTATCACCGGCCCTTTGCTGGCCTATGAAGTGCTTACCGCCTTCTTTCTGGAGGCCGGTTTCCTGGGCGTGATGCTGTTCGGCTGGAACCGGGTGGGGCCCGGGCTGCACTTCTTTTCCACCGTGGTGGTGGCCATCGGCACGCTGATTTCCACCTTCTGGATTCTGGCCTCCAACAGCTGGATGCAAACACCCCAGGGCCACGAGATCATCAACGGCCAGGTGGTGCCGGTGGACTGGATGGCGGTGATCTTCAACCCCTCCTTCCCCTACCGGCTGATGCATATGTCGGTGGCCGCATTTCTGGCTACGGCCTTGTTCGTGGGCGCGTCCGCGGCCTGGCACCTGCTGCGGGGCCGAGACAACCCGGCGGTGCGCAAGATGTTCTCCATGGCGATGTGGATGATGGTGCTGGTGGCGCCGGTCCAGGCGGTGATCGGCGACTTCCACGGGCTCAACACCCTGGAGCACCAGCCCGCCAAGGTGGCCGCCATGGAAGGCCACTGGGGCGGCGAGGAGGCCGTCGAGGGCGAGGGCCTGCCGCTGATCCTGTTCGGCTGGCCGGATATGGAGGAAGAACGCACCCGTTTCGCGGTGTCGATTCCGCACCTGGGCAGCCTGATCCTCACCCACAGCTGGGAAGGCACCATCCCGGGCCTGAAGGAATTCGCGCCCGAGGACCGCCCCAATGCGCTGATCGTGTTCTGGTCGTTCCGGATCATGGTGGGCCTGGGGCTGCTGATGATTCTGCTCGGCGGCCTGAGCCTGCTGCAGCGCTGGCGGGGGCGCCTCTATAACAGCCGCTGGTTCCTGCGCTTCGCGCTGCTGATGGGCCCGGCCGGCCTGATCGCCATTCTGGCCGGCTGGTACACCACGGAAATCGGCCGCCAGCCCTGGGTGGTGTACGGGCTGATGCGCACCGAAGACGCGGTGTCGGCGCATTCCACCGCCACCCTGGGCGTGTCTCTGGCGCTGTTCGTGGTGGTCTACCTGTTCGTGTTCGGCGCCGGCGTGGCCTACACGCTGAGGCTGGTGCGCAAGGGGCCGCAACTGGAAGAAGGCGCCCGGGAAACCTCCGGCGGACCGGGGCAGCAGCGGCACGCCATGCGCCCGCTGTCGGCGGTGGAGGAAGACCTGGACGATGACGACGACACGGCCGGAGGACGCTGAGCCATGGGTATTGATTTGCCTCTTATCTGGGCGCTGATTATCGGTTTCGGCGTCATGATGTACGTGCTGATGGACGGCTTCGACCTGGGCATCGGTATCCTTTATCCCTTTATTCCCGACCGTCAGCACCGGGATGTGGCGATGAACACGGTGGCGCCGGTCTGGGACGGCAACGAAACCTGGCTGGTGCTGGGCGGCGCGGGCTTGCTGGCCGCCTTTCCGCTGGTCTATTCGGTGGTGCTCACGGCGCTCTATCTGCCGCTGATTTTCATGTTGCTGGGGCTGATCTTCCGTGGCATCGCGTTCGAGTTCCGCTTCAAGGCCCGCGACCATGAGCGCCATATCTGGGACAAAGCCTTTA
>JBFJUC010000391.1:0-2349 GCA_041624875.1 Alcanivorax sp. | reverse complement strand
GGCTTCCTCGGTCATCATGTCGCGGCTCCAGGGCGGGTCGAACAGCAGCGCCACTTCCACCTCATCCACGTTGGGCACCTTGGCGAGCCGGTCTTCCACGTCGCCGACCAGCACCGGGCCCATGCCGCAGTTGGGCGCGGTGAGGGTCATGCGCACCTGCACCACGTTTTGTGTTTCTCCCGAATCGAGAGGGCGGCGGATCACGTCGCAGCCGTACACCAGGCCGAGGTCGAGAATATTCACCGGGATTTCCGGGTCGAAGATCGTGCCCAGGGCGGTGTTCAGGTCCGCCTCGCGCACGCTGCCGTCCGCCTCCGGCGGATCGAAGTCCAGCTCCAGCGGCGCCTGGCCGATGGCGTCCGCGTCGGTGCCGTCAATGCGCGCCATATTGCCGTTCAGGGTCACCGTGTAGGTGCCGCCGAGCGCCTGACGCAGGTTCACGAAGCTGTTCTTGTGGATGGTGATGCGGGTGCCGTCCGGCACCAGCCGTGCCGGCACGTCGCGGCTCACCACCACGGTGCGCTGTTCAGTGGAAGTGGATGCGTTGGCCAAATCAGACCTCGTCCATGTCTTCGACGGTGAAGCTCTCGCCGCAGCCGCATTCGCCGGTGGCGTTGGGGTTGCGGAACTTGAACAGGCTGTTGACGCCTTCCTTAACGTAGTCGATTTCCAGGCCGTTGAGCATGGTCAGCCATTTCTCCGGCACGTACAGCGGCACGCCGTCCACGTCGAAGTGTTTGTCGCCGGCCACCGGCTGGTCGACGAACTCCAGCTCGTACATGTAGCCGGAGCAGCCGGATTCATCCAGATCGAGACGAATGCCGCCGGCCGCCGCGCGCTCGAGCTCGCGCCGTGCCTGCTTGCGTGCGGCCTCGGTCATGTTGATCTCGACCTGGCCGGGTACGAATGTCTGTACCGTCATAATGATCGCCTCCGGAGGGTTCTGAATAACGCCCCTGCTATAAGAAGGAGCGGACCTTGTGCAGTGCCTGGAACAGCTGGTCCACCTCTTCCAGGGTATTATAAATCGAGAACGACGCCCGCGTGGTACCGGGGATGCCGAGCCGGTCCATCAGTGGCATGCAGCAATGGTGGCCGGTGCGCACCGCCACACCCTGCTGGTCCAGCAGGGTGCCCACGTCCGCCGGATGGGCGCCATCCAGCAAGAAGGACAGCACACCCACCTTGGTGGCGGCGTCGCCGATGATTTTCAAGCCGTCGAAGGCCCGCGCCTGCTCGCTCGCGGAGGCCAGCAGCGCGTCCTCGTGGGTGGCCAGGGCGGTGCGGTCCTGCTGTTGCAGCCAGCGGGTGGCCGCGCCCAGGCCGATCACGCCGGCGATGTTGGGCGTGCCCGGCTCGAATTTATAGGGCAGTTGATTCCAGGTGCTCTTCTCGAAGCTCACCGTCTCGATCATCTCGCCGCCGGTCTGGAAAGGCGGCATCGCGTCGAGCAGCTCGCGGCGACCGAACAGCACGCCCACGCCGGTGGGGCCGAACATCTTGTGCCCGGAAAACGCGTAGAAATCACAGCCGATCTGCTGCACGTCCACCGGGTAATGGCCCACCGCCTGGGCGCCGTCCACCAGGGTCCAGGCGCCGGCGTCGCGGGCCGCTTTAACCAGTTCCGCCACCGGGGTCACCGAGCCCAGGCTGTTGGACACCTGGGACAGCGCCACAATGCGGGTGCGTTCGCTCAGCAACTCATGGAAGGCGTCGGTATCCACGCTGCCGTCCTCGCGCAGTGGGGTGACCCGAAGAAGGGCGCCGGTACGCTCGCACACCTGCTGCCAGGGCACGATGTTGGCGTGATGCTCCAGGGCGGTGATCAGAATCTCGTCGCCGGCCTGGAGCCGTTCGCGGCCCAGGCACTGCGCCACCAGGTTGATGCCTTCGGTGGTGCCCTTGGTGAGGATCACTTCCTCGCGGGCGGCGTTGATGAACGCCGCCAGGTCCGCTCGGGCGGCCTCGAAGTTCGCCGTCGCGTGGTCGCTGAGATAGTGCGCCGCCCGGTGCACGTTGCTGTTCACGGTGCGGTAGTACTCACTCACCGCATCGATCACCACCTGCGGTTTCTGGGTGGTGGCGGCGTTGTCCAGATACACCAGTGGCTTGCCGTTCACCGCCTGATGCAGCACCGGGAACTGTGCGCGCAGGGCATTCAGGTCCAGGCTCATGCGGCCTCCTCGTCGGCGCCCCGGCTTTCGCCCAGCTCGCCGGCCAGCCAGGGCTGGGCCCAGTCGGCCACGGTCTGGTCGGGCAGGCCCATCACCAGCTCGTTGACGAAGCCCAGGCTGAGCATGCGCTTGGCTTCCGCCAGCGGCACGCCGCGCGCCTGCAGGTAAAACTGCT
>JBFJUC010000390.1:0-2350 GCA_041624875.1 Alcanivorax sp. | reverse complement strand
GGCCTCGACGAACTCAAGGCCGCCATGTGGCGGGATCTGGAACAGGTACAAGCCTTTTTGGACCAAGACGACGGACTATGACGGATTACAAGGCGACGCTTAATCTTCCCCACACCGACTTCCCGATGAAGGCCGGTCTGTCCCAGCGCGAACCCAAGCGCCTGGATCAATGGCAGCAGCGCGATCTGTACCGCCGGATTCGCGAAGCGTCCGCCGGACGTCCCAAGTTCATTCTTCACGACGGCCCTCCGTACGCCAACGGCGATATCCATATCGGCCACGCGGTGAACAAGATCCTCAAGGACATCATCGTCAAGGCGCGTACCCTGGACGGCTTCGACGCCCCCTATGTGCCGGGCTGGGATTGCCACGGCCTGCCCATCGAGTTGAAGGTGGAGCAGAAGGTGGGCAAGGCCGGCCACAAGGTGGACGCCGCCACCTTCCGCAAGAAGTGCCGGGAGTTCGCCGCCAAGCAGGTGGAAGGCCAGAAGCGCGACTTCAAGCGCCTGGGCGTGTTCGGGGACTGGGATCACCCCTACCTGACCATGAACTACGACACCGAGGCGAACATCATCCGCGCGCTCGGCAAGATCGCCGCCGGCGGCCACCTGACCAAGGGCTTCAAGCCGGTGCACTGGTGCCTGGACTGCGCCTCCGCCCTGGCGGAAGCGGAAGTGGAGTACCAGGACAAGCAATCGCCCGCCATCGACGTGGCGTTCGCCGTCACCGACCCGGCGGATTTCAAAAGCCGCACCGGCGCCGAGGCCGCGACCCCGGCCCTGGTGATCTGGACCACCACCCCCTGGACGCTGCCCGCCAACCGGGCGGTGGCGGTGCATCCAGAGCTGGACTACGTGCTGCTTAGCGGCGAGCAGAACGGCGCCGCCGTGGCACTGGTGGTGGCCGAGGATCTGGCGGACACCGCCAGCGAGCGCTTCGCGCTGACCGGCGCCGAGCGTTCCGCGCCGTTCAAGGGCGCGGTGTTGGAACACCTCACTCTGCGCCACCCATTCCTGGATCGTCAGGTGCCGGTGATCCTCGGCGATCACGTTACCACCGACGCCGGTACCGGCTGTGTGCACACGGCGCCGGGCCACGGTGAAGACGACTTTATCGTCGGCAAGCAGTACGGCCTGGAAGTGGATAGCCCGGTGCAGGACAACGGCCTGTTCCGTGACGATCTGCCGGTGGTCGGCGGCCTGCATGTGAGCAAAGCCAACCAGCCGGTGCTCGACGCCTTGAAAGAGGGCGGCACCCTGGTGGCGTTGGAAACCATCAGCCACAGCTACCCGCACTGCTGGCGCCACAAAACGCCGATCATTTTCCGTAGCACCGCCCAGTGGTTCATCCCCATGAGCGAGGGCGGCCTGCTGACCCAGGCCCGCGCCGAGGTGGACAAGGTGCAGTGGTTGCCGGAGTGGGGCAAGGCGCGCATCGAAGGCATGCTGCGCGACCGCCCGGACTGGTGTATCTCGCGGCAGCGCACCTGGGGCGTACCGATCGCCCTGTTCGTGGACCGCGCCACCTCCGAGCCGCACCCGGACACCCCGCGCCTGATCGAGGAAGTGGCCAAGCGTGTAGAACAGAACGGCATCGACGCCTGGTTCGACCTGGACGCCGAAGAGCTGCTCGGCGACGACGCGGAGCGCTACACTAAGGTCACCGATATTCTGGACGTCTGGTTCGACTCCGGCGTGACCCACTACTCGGTGCTCGAGCAGCGCGACGAACTGACGGTGCCCGCCGACCTTTATCTGGAAGGCTCCGACCAACACCGTGGCTGGTTCCAGTCCTCGCTGCTGACCAGCACCGCGATCCGCGACGCGGCGCCCTATAAAAGCGTGCTCACCCACGGCTTCACGGTGGACGAGCAGGGCCGCAAGATGTCCAAGTCGATCGGTAACGTGATCGCTCCCCAGGAAGTATGGAACGACCTGGGCGCGGACATCCTGCGCCTGTGGGTGGCGGCCACCGATTACCGTGGCGAAATGAGCGTGTCCAAGAACATTCTCAAGCAGATGGCCGACAGCTACCGGCGCATCCGCAACACCGCCCGCTTCCTGCTCTCCAACCTGAACGGCTTCGACCCGCAGCGCGATGCGGTGGCCCCGGACGACATGATCGCCCTGGACCGCTGGGCCGTGGGCCGCGCCGATGCCCTGCAGGCCGAGCTGCGCGAGCTGTACGACGGCTATCACTTCCATCTGGTCTATCAGCGCCTGCACAACTTCTGCGGCAACGAGCTGGGCGGCTTCTACCTGGACATCATCAAGGACCGCCAGTACACCACGCCGGCGGATTCGCTGGCGCGGCGCTCCTGCCAGACCGCGCTCTACCACATCGCCCAGGC
>JBFJUC010000389.1:0-2355 GCA_041624875.1 Alcanivorax sp. | reverse complement strand
GGTCAACGAGATCGAGCGCGAGCAGGGCAAGGACATGAAGTTCGAGCTGATCAGCGACATGGTCGCCGGCGCCAAGGGCAAGGTGGCACTCACCGAGGGCGATGTGGACTACGGCATCTGGACCAGCGGTATGGTGCAGGGGCTGATCGACGCCGTTCCCTCCTGCGAGGACCTGGTGCAGGAAATCATCCGCGAGTGCGAAGGCACCATCCGCGATCGGCTGTCGGTGTTCGCCGCCTCCTGACGGCGAGGGAGAGGGCTACCGACCGACCGGGGTGAAGGTCACCAGGTGGTCCATTTCCAGCTCGATGCCGATGCGCCCGCCGATCGGGTGGGCGTGGTGGCTGGGGGCCATGCAAGGCACCCGCACGCCGCTGTCCAACTCCAGCGTATAAAGCATGTGGGCGCCGCGGAAGGCGCGGTCCACCACCCGGGCGGTGCGTGGGCTGTCGTCGTTGTGGAGGATGTCGTCCGGGCGGATCATCACGTCCACCCGGTCGCCGGGGGCGGCGCCGTCCGGCAGGGCGCCGGCGAACACGCCCAGACAGGTCTCGACCCGGCCCTCGGCGGTCACCGTGCCCGGGATAAAGCTGCTGCGGCCGATGAAATCGGCCACGAAGCGGGTGCGCGGCCGGTGGTAGATGCGGTACGGCGTGTCCCACTGCGCCAGCCGTCCGGCGTGCATCACGCCGACCCGGTCGGCGATGGCGAAGGCCTCGTTTTGGTCGTGGGTGACGAACAGAGCGGTGATCCCCTCTTCCAAAAGTATGGCGCGCACGTCGCGGCTGATCTGCTCGCGCAATTCCGCGTCCAAGGCCGAGAAGGGTTCGTCCAGCAGTAGCAGGCGGGGCTTTGGCGCCAGCGCCCGGGCCAGCGCCACGCGCTGCTGCTGGCCGCCGGAGAGCTGGTGGGGGTAGCGCGCGCCCATGCCGGGCAGGCCCACCAAAGTGAGCAGGTCCTCGATCCGCGCGCGGCGCTGATCCGCGCTCCAGCGGTCCAGGCCAAAGCCAATATTGGCGGCCACATCCAGGTGTGGAAACAGGGCGATGTCCTGGAACACCATGCCCACCCGGCGCCGCTCGGCGGGCACCAGCAGCCGGTCGCCGGTGACGGCCTCGCCGTGCAAGGCGATCCGCCCGCGATCCGGCGCCAGGAAGCCGGCCACCAGGCGCAGCAGGGTGGTCTTGCCGCAGCCGGACGGGCCGATCAGACAGCCGATCAGGCCCTCGTCCAAAGTCAGGGAGACGTCGTCCAGCACCGGCTGGCCGTCGAACCGCACGTTCAGGTCGTCAATGGTCAGCATGGGCGCTCTCTTGATTGGGACTGTCTTGACCGGGGTTCCGTATGGAACGGGTCAGCAGTATCACCGGGGCCACGCCGGCGAGCAAAATGGTCAGCGCCGGCAGTGCCGCGTCCGCCAGCCGCTCGTCGGAGGCCAGCTCGAAGGCACGCACCGCCAGGGTATTGGTGTTGAAAGGCCGCAACACCAGCGCGGCGGGCAGTTCCTTGAGGGTGTCCACGAACACCAGCAGGGCGCTGGTGGCCAGCGGTACTCGCAGCAAAGGCAGATGCACCCGACGCAGCATGGGCAGCGGGGCCGTGCCCAGCGAGCGGGCGGCGTTGTCCAGGTTGGGCGACAGGTTCTGCAGGCCGGCGTCGAGGCCCTGAATGGGGATCGTGAGAAAGCGCACCGTGCAGGCGAACACCACCGCGAACAGGGTGCCGGAAAACAGCAGCCCGGGCTGCGGCAGGCCGGCGGACGCCAGCAGATCGTTGAGGCCGCGATCCAGGTTGGCAAGCACCAGCACCACACCCACCGCCAGCACGGTGCCCGGTACCGCGTAGCCGAAACCGGCCAGACCGGCGGCCAGGCGGCGCGGGCGGTCGCCGCGCAGCCGCCGGGCCCAGATCAACAGCAGGCCCAGGCCGGTGGTGGCCAACGCGGTGCACAGGGCGATCAGCAGGCTGGTGCCGAGCAGGCCGAGGAAGCCGGGCTCCGCCAGGTCACGCCAGCGCGGCAGGCTCCATACCAGCAATTGCAGGGCGGGCAGGATGAACCCCAGCAGCACCGGCAGCCACAGCGCCGCCGCCAGCAGCAGGCCCGGTCCCTGGCCCAACGGCAGCGGTGCCGCCGCCCGCGCCGAGGCGACGCTGATGCGCCGTTCGTTGCGGGCGCGCCGCTCCAGGGTGAGCAGCACCACCATGGCGAGCAGCAAGACCCCGGCCAGTTGCGCCGCCGCCACGGCGTCGCCCAGGCCGAACCAGGTGCGGTAGATGCCGGTGCTCAGGGTGGGCACGCCGAAGTAGGCCACGGTGCCGTAGTCCGCCAGGGTTTCCATCAATACCAGCGCCAGC
>JBFJUC010000388.1:0-2357 GCA_041624875.1 Alcanivorax sp. | reverse complement strand
GGCGCCTGGCGGGCCCGGTTGCGGGCCTCGGCGAGCGCCTTGATCAGCTCTGAAAGCCGCGCCCCGTCCGGCGTCGGGCGGCGCTGCTCCAGTTCCAGGGCCTGCTCCAGCGCCAGAGCGTTGAGGTGCTCCAAGGCGTCGTGCCAGTAGCGCCGCGCCGTGGCGCCGTCCATGGGGGGTTTGAGCGCCTCGCGCAGCAGCACCGACAGGGATTCTCCCTGTTCCAGCGCCATCACCGCGCCCAGCAGGGCGGGCGGCGAGCTGGCCTGGTCGCGGGCGGTGCCGGCCACCTGGATCAGCAGGTCCAGTTGCGGGATATCCAGCTCTTCGAGGCCCTCTGGCAGGGGGCGTTCCTCCAGCACTTCCGGGTGCGACAGCAGCACCAGCACCAGGCGTTCCACCAGGCCCAGGCCGCCGGCGCTGCCCCGTTGGCGGTGTGGGCGGCGGGGGCGTGCCCGGGCGGCCCGGGCCACGGTGGCGTCGTCCCAGTCCGGCGGCGGTTCGCCGCCGGGGTCGCCGGCCATGTGGCCGCCGTAGCCGTCATCGTCCGGTGACGGCGGGGGCGGCTCCGCGGGTGCCGGCGGGCGGCCTCGCTGGGCGGGCAGGCTCTGACGGAGTCTTTCCAGCGAGCTTTGCTCCAGCCGGGTCAGACGCGCCAGCTCTTCTTCCAGCAGGGCCCGGTAGACCGGCCCCGCCGGCTTGTCGAGAAAGGGCAGCGCCAGCCGCGCCAGCCGCGCCCGGCCATCCACGGTGGCCAGGTCCAGGCCCTCGGAGAGGTGCCGGAACAGGTAGGTGGACAGGGCGTCCGCCTTGTCAGTGAGCGCTAACAACGCCTCCGGGCCCTGGGTGCGCACCAGGGTGTCCGGGTCTTCCCCTTCGTCCAGGAACAGGAAGCGGGCCTGCTTGCCGTCGTCCAGTACCGGCAGGATCGATTCCAGCGCCCGCCAGGCAGCGCGCCGGCCGGCTTCGTCGCCGTCGAAACAGAACACCACCTCGTTGACCTGGCGAAACAGCAGCTGGCCGTGGTCCTCGCTGGTGGCGGTGCCCAGGGTGGCCACCGCATTGGGCACCCCGTGCTGGGCCAGGGCGATCACGTCCATGTAGCCCTCCACCACGTAGAGGCGGTCGCTGCGGTCGCGGCTTTGCCGCCATTCCCACAGGCCGTAGAGCTCGCGGCCTTTGTGGAACACCGGGGTTTCCGGGCTGTTCAGATACTTGGGCTTGCCGTCGCCCAGTACCCGACCGCCGAAGCCGATGGTGCGGCCCCGGTGGTCGCGGATCGGGAATTGGATGCGGTCGCGGAACTTGTCGTAGGTGCGGCCGTTGTCTTCACGGCGCACCAGCAGACCGGCGGTGACCGCCTGCTCCAGGCTTTCCTTGTCCAGGGACAGGCCGTTGATCAGGTTGTCGAACCCCGGCGGCGCGAAGCCCAGGCCGTAGCGCGCGGCGATCTCCCCGGTGAGGCCGCGGCCTTTCAGGTAATTCACCGCTTTCTGCTTCTCCGGCGCGCTTTTCAGCTGCTGCCGGTAGAAGCGTTCGGCGCGGGCGAGCAGGTCGTAGAGGGTTTGTAGACGGTCCCGCTTGGCCTTGTCCTTGCGCGCGTCGTGGCCTTCCTCGCGGGGCACTTCCATGCCGGCGCGGGTGGCCAGTTGCTCCACCGCCTCGGGGAAATTGAGGTGGTCGTACTCCATCAGAAAGCCCACGGCGTTGCCGGAGGCGCCGCAGCCGAAGCAGTAGTAGAACTGCTTGTCCGGAGCGACCGTGAACGAGGGGGTCTTTTCCTGGTGGAACGGGCAGCAGGCGGCGTAATTGCGGCCGGTCTTCTTCAGCGGCACACGGCTGTCTATCAACGCTACGATATCGCTGCGCGCGAGGAGATCCTGAATGAAGTGTTCGGGAATGCGACCGGCCATGGGGGGATATTCCTCGCGGCGGCGCCGCGAATCAAGATCGGGCGGACGGCCCGATCAGGCCGTCAGGCGTTTCTTAACCTTGCCGCTGGCGGCGCCGATGTCGGCACGGCCCTGCAGCTGCGGCTTGAGCACGCCCATGACCTTGCCCATGTCCTGCATGCCGGCGGCGCCGGTTTGGGCGATGGCGTTGTCGATCAGAGCGTCGACCTCCGCCTCGCTGAGTGGCGCGGGCAGGAAGGTCTGCAGCACTTCGATCTCCGCCTCCTCGATGTCGGCGAGATCATCCCGACCGGCGTCACGGTACTGAGTGGCGGAATCCTTGCGCTGTTTGATCAGCTTGTCGAGCACCGCCAGGCTGCGCTCATCGTCCAGTTCGATGCGTTCATCCACTTCGATCTGTTTGATGGCGGACAGGGCCATACGCACAACGCCCAGGCGCGCCTT
>JBFJUC010000387.1:0-2390 GCA_041624875.1 Alcanivorax sp. | reverse complement strand
TATCGAGGCCCAGTTCCTGGCCGCCAACGATATGCAGAAAGTGGACCGCACCTATTTCCACGACCTGCTGCATGGCGTGCCCGCTGAAGTGAATGGCCTGGATGAGGCGCTGCGCCCGTTCCTGGATCGCCGGGTGGAGGAGCTGTCCCAGGTGGAGAAGGCACTGCTGCGCATCGGCGCCTTCGAGCTCAAGGAGCGTCTTGACGTGCCTTACCGGGTGGTGATCAACGAGAGCATCGAACTGGCCAAGGTGTTTGGCGCCGACGACTCCTTCAAGTACGTTAACGGCGTGCTGGACAAACTGGCGCGGCGGCTGCGTTCCGCTGAGACCGCCCACCGCCCCGCCGCGGCCCGGTCGGCCCCGGATGACGACGGAGCGGACAAGGACTGACCGTGGCATAACAAAGGGAGCGTTTGCTTATGGATGAATTCGCTCTGATAGAACGCTACTTCCGCCGCCCGGACCGCCCGGACCGCCCGCCGCGCGACGGCGTGGTGCTCGGCCCCGGCGACGACGCGGCCCTGCTGCTTCCCCCTGCCGGCGAAGAACTGGTGATGACCTTGGACACCAGCCTCGGCGGCCATCATTTCCCCGACGACCTGCCCGCCGCGGACGTGGGCCATCGCTGCCTGGCGGTGAACCTCTCCGACCTGTACGCCATGGGCGCCCGCCCGCTGTGGTTCCTGCTCTCGGTGACGCTGCCGGAGGCCGACGAGGCCTGGCTGGCCGGCTTCGCCCAGGGCATGTTCGACCTGGCGGATCGGGCCGGCATTGAGCTGGTCGGCGGAGACGTGACCCGCGGCCCCTTGAGTGTGAGCATCCAGGCCACCGGCCGAGTGGCCCGGGGGCAGGCGGTACGCCGTGACGGCGCCCGGGTGGGCCAGCGGCTGGCGATCGGCGGTGTGCCCGGGCAGGGCGGCCTGGGGCTGCGTCACTGGCAGGCCGGTGAACGCGCCTCGGTGAGCGCCCGCCACCTGGCGCGGCCGTCGTTTCCGCTGGATCTGGGGGGCGCCCTGGTGGGCCGGGCGGGGGCCGCCATCGATGTCTCCGACGGCCTGTTGCAGGACCTGGGGCACATCCTCAAAGCGAGCGGTGGACTGGGCGCGGAGCTGGATCTGGCGACCTTGCCGGTGAACGAGGAGCTGGCGGCCCTGGACGAGGCGGAACGTTACCCGTTACAACTCACCGGCGGCGACGATTACTGTTTGCTGTTCACCTGGCCGGACGCCCGGCCCCTGCCGCCGGGGACCAGCGATATCGGCATGATTACCGAGGCGGGGCCGGTCCTGCTGCGTTATCCGGACGGCCACACCGAGCCTGCCCGACCGGGGGGCTGGCGGCACTTTTAATCCGACGACTCAGGTAGGGTGGCTCAGGCGCGGTGAGGCAGGGCGTCGTGCAGGCGTTTGAGACGCTGGCGCACGCTCGCTTCGATGCCGGCGGCGTCCAGGCCGTGCTCGGCGAGCAGAGCGTCCCGTTTGCCGTGGTGGATAAAGTGATCCGGCAGGCCCAGGTTGAGTACCGGCACCACCACACCTTCGTCCATCAGCAGCTCGTTCACCGCCGAGCCGGCGCCGCCCATGCGCTGGTGGTCTTCCAGGGTGATCAGCAGATCGTGGCGGGCGGCGGCGTCCAGCACCGCGCCCCGGTCCAGAGGCTTCACCCAGCGCATGTCGATCACCGTGGCGTCGAGTTTCTCGGCGGCTTCCAGGGCTGCCGGCACCAGCGCGCCGAAAGCGAGCAAAGCGGCGTCGCCCTTGCCCTGGCGCAGGGTGCGGCTTTCGCCCACCGGCAGGGCGCTCATGGTGTTTTCGATGTTCGCGCCGGGGCCGGTACCGCGCGGGTAGCGCACCGCCGCCGGGCCCTCATGCAGCCAGGCGGTATAGAGCAGCTGCCGGCATTCGTTCTCGTCCGACGGCGCCGCCACGATCATGTTCGGCACGGTGCGCAGGTAGGCGAGGTCGAACACGCCGCCGTGGGTGGCGCCGTCCTCGCCCACCAGGCCGGCCCGGTCGATGCCGAAGGTCACGTCCAGGTTTTGCAGGGCCACGTCGTGGATCAGCTGGTCGTAGGCGCGCTGCAGGAAAGTGGAGTAGATCGCCACCACCGGCTTGCGGCCTTCGCAGGCCATGCCGCCGGCCAGCGTCAGGGCGTGCTGCTCACAGATCGCCACGTCGTGGTAGCGGTCCGGGAAGCGGCGCGCGAAATCCACCATGCCGGAGCCCTCGCACATGGCCGGCGTAATCCCGATCAGGCGTGGGTCCTGCTGCGCCAGGTCGCACAGCCACTGGCCGAACACTTCCTGATACTTTGGGCTTTTCGGTTTGGCCGGCTTGGCCACTTCCACCTTGGCCTTGGGCTCGATCTTGTTGATCGCGTGGTAGCCCAC
>JBFJUC010000386.1:0-2391 GCA_041624875.1 Alcanivorax sp. | reverse complement strand
TGCTGGGCATGGGCGCCGAGAGCCAGGCTCAGCGTTAGCACTGCGATTATTGTTTTCAGGGCCGACTTCATAGGCTTCTCACGGTGGATAGTTCACGGTAAATTCCTGTTCGCCGCGCTGCACGACTATGGATGCGGCCTGGCTGTCCAAATAGGACTGCAATGCCGCCAGATCACTCTCTTCATCGCCAAGCGGGTAGCCGTTCACCGAGACCACCACGTCCCCCTGATTCAGCCCCACTTGCTCAATTAGCTGTTTCGGCGCTTGTTCGCCGATTCTGTAGCCCTCGGTACCGCTTTCGCTCACCGGCTGCAGGCCCAGCTGCCGGATCAAGGCGGTGCGTTGTTGGGCCAGATCGGTTTGCGGGCTGGGCGCCTGCGTTTGCGGCGCCGGCTCGGTGACCTGGGTCACCCCACCGCCGGCCAGCCCCTTGATCTCGTTCAGGCGCAACGTTTCCAGGCGCCCCTGGCGCCGCAGAATCACGCGGTCGGCGTAGATGTCTTCCAACTCAGCATTACCGGGAATCGCGTCACCAATATGAAACAGTTCCGCGTCCTTGCCCTTTTCCGCAATGATCGCGGACGACTTGTCCCGGTCCCGGGTCTGGAACAGCCCCAGCAGTTCAAGGCTCAGACGAGTGTCCGGCGCGTCCACCGGCCGGTCGTCCTTGGCTCCCGGCTCCGCCTGATAGACACCGAAAAGATTCCAGCTTTGCACCTGGGACGCGGAAATGTCCGACCCGCCTTGCTGGGAGCCGGCAACGGCAACCTGTTGAAGATCTGATTCGGGCACGTTATCCCGGGGGCCGTACCAAAGCATCCAGACGGTCCGGGCAATCACATAGGCGAGAAACACCACCAACAAAAGAGCCAGAATGGCACGCAGCCAACGCTCCCCTTTTTGTCGGTTTCCCCTCCGAGCCCACTGAATCATAAAGCCATCAATCCTGTTTATCGTTATACCGGCCCGCTGGCATCGAATCCCGAGTATAGAGAGCCGACCGTCCTTGGCCAATTTATACACGGTCTTTCCGACCGCTTGTTATGCAGAGGCGCTCAGCCCGGCCGCCCCAGGGTCAAAGGCCGGCGCATGCGGAAGACCACATCGGAAGGGTCCCCGCCCTGGCTGACGCCGAGCAATTGCGGCCAGGCCCGGCGGACCTGCACGCTCAATGTTTCGTTTTCCAGGCTGGCCAGAACCAGTTGCTGCTGGTCGGGACCGGTCACGGTAAGCCGCGGGCCGTTCTCGGCCATCGTCAGCCGACCGTCCAGAGGCGGCACGCGGGCCGCGCCGTCGCGCCCCCAACTGACCGTGCCACCGCTGTAATCAAGCGTCCCTTTTGCATCGACCACGCTCTGATCGGCGAGTTCCAATACCAGCAGGGAAAGTGACACGGTACCATCGGCATCGCCTTGCGGCACCTGCCGGCTGACCATGGCCACCGGCACTTCCGCGCGCCACTGCTCCAAACGCCAGTCTCCCCAGGCAGCGCCCAGCCAGCCCCGCGCCTGCAGGTCGCCGGTGGCCAGAGAAAGAGTCACACCAGGGGTCAGGCCGTGCCAGTCCAGCCGCCAGCTGAGACGGCCCCGCTGATCACGCCAACGGGCCCGGACGTCGCCACCCCACCAGGGGCCGCGTGCATCGGACAACACCAGGGGCGCGCCGCCGGGACGCAGCGCCGGCACTCTGTCGATCACCAATGCCGCCGGCATCAACGCCACTAAAAAAACCACCAGGCTGGCGACAAACACCGCCCCCAAAGCGAACCAGCGCATCATAGCCCCACGTTAGAACGGAATGTCGTCGTCGAAATCATCGGCCGGGCCGCTGAAACCACCGCCTTGCTGGCCGCCGGCCGGCTTGGCGCGCTGGTCACCACCGCCCTGCTGGCCCCCGCCCTGCTGACCATAGTCATAATCCTGGTTTTCGTAGCCGGTGGGCTGTCCGCCGCCCTGGTTCTGATAGCCGCCACCATCGCCGCCACCGCCGCGGCCATCGAGCATCTGCATCTCATTGGCGACGATCTCAGTGGTGTAGCGGTCCTGGCCGTCCTGGCCCTGCCACTTGCGGGTGCGAATGGAACCTTCCACATACACCTTGCTGCCTTTCTTCAGATACTCGCCGGCGATTTCGCCAAGCTTGTTGAAGAACACCACGCGGTGCCATTCGGTCCGCTCTTGCTGCTGACCGGTCTGACGGTCCTTCCAGGTTTCGCTGGTCGCCAAGCGGATATTAGTGACCGCGCCGCCACTGGGCATGAACCGGGTTTCCGGGTCGGCGCCCAGGTTACCGATCAGAATGACTTTATTGACGCCTCTCGCCATGGCTGTTCGCTCCCTCTCTCTGTAACGGCCTATAACGGCACGTCTCTAAACGACTGATATATCAATG
>JBFJUC010000385.1:0-2398 GCA_041624875.1 Alcanivorax sp. | reverse complement strand
TACGCCTACGTGGCCATGCAGCAGGCGATCGCCGACGCCGGCCTGGACGAGGCCGACGTCAGCAACGAGCGCACCGGCCTGATCGCCGGGTCCGGCGGCCATTCGTCGTTCAACCAGGTGGAAGCCGCCGACATCGCCCGCGACCGCGGGGTCAAACGCGTCGGCCCCTATATGGTGCCGCGGGTGATGGCGAGCACCGTATCCGCCTGCCTGGCGACCCCGTTCAAGATCAAGGGCATCAACTACTCCATCGCCTCCGCCTGCGCCACCAGCGCGCACTGCATCGGTAACGCGGTGGAGCAGATTCAGTTGAACAAGCAGGACGTGGTGTTCGCCGGCGGCGGCGAGGAGGAGCACTGGACCCTGAGCTGTCTGTTCGACGGCATGGGCGCTCTTTCCAGCAAGTATAACGACACTCCGCAGACCGCCTCGCGCGCCTATGACGCCACCCGCGACGGCTTCGTGATCGCCGGCGGCGGCGGTATGGTGGTGCTTGAGGAGCTGGAGCACGCCAAGGCACGCGGCGCGCGTATCTATGCGGAAGTGGTCGGCTACGGCGCCACCAGCGACGGCCACGACATGGTCGCGCCCAACGGCGAAGGCGCCGCGCGCTGCATGCGTCAGGCGCTGGCCACGGTGGACGGCGAAGTGGATTACATCAACGCCCACGGCACCAGCACCCCGGTGGGGGATCTGGCCGAGCTGAAAGCGATCCGTGAGGTCTTCGGCGACGGCAAGGTGCCCTCGATCAGCTCCACCAAGAGCCTCTCCGGCCATAGCCTGGGCGCTGCCGGCGTTCAGGAGGCGATCTACTGCCTGCTGATGATGCGCGACGGCTTCACCGCCGGCTCCGCCAACATCACCGAGCTGGACGCGGATGCCGAGGGCCTGCCGATCCTCACCAAAAGCAACGATCAGCGCCCCGAGCTGGTGCTCAGCAACAGCTTCGGCTTCGGCGGCACCAACGCCTCGCTGGCGCTCAAGCGCTGGCAGTAACAGCAGGCCAGGAAGAGCGGGCCGCCCGGCCCGCTCGGCTGCTGTTAGAACTTATGCTCCATCCCCACTGAGAACAGGCTGCCGCTGTCGTCGGCGTCCACGCCACCCGGATAGGTAATGGTCGCGTCCGAGGAGGACACCAGGCCGTACACCTTGGTCTGGCGGCCCAGCTTATAGTCCGCGCCGGCGGTGAGGATATCGTCCTCGTAACCGAAGTCGTCCCCGTCGAAACGGCCCGCCTGGGCTTTCAGGGTCACCCGTGGCAGCAGCCGCCAGCCGGCGCTCAACAGGTAAGAGGTGGCATCAAGACGGTCGGCGCCGGCGGCGTCCGGGTCGAGGCGCAGCTGTTCCACCATGGCCCCCAGATCCAACGCACCCAGGGTCACGCCCAGCGTACCGCGCAGCAGATCCCGGTCGGCATCCACCAGCGCCGGCGGCGGTGCCGGGTTATCCACTTCCTGATAACCACGCTCGTAAGCCAGCGCCGCGTACAGGGACTCGCCCGTCCAGCTGGCGGACAGGCCGAAAGTATCCGCGAGCCCGTCTTTTTCCTCGTCACCGGCCGTGTCGCCCTCGCCCGGCGCCAGCTGCGCGCGTACCACCAAGCCGCCGAAATCCGGGCTTTCCCAGTTCAGCGTGTTGCTGTTACGGCGCTGGCCGAAGAAGTAGCCGCCGATGTCCGCGGCGGTATTGTTGAACTGATCAACGCGACCCTCCGCCATTTTCACCGGGCTGTCGTAGCGGCCGGCAAACACATCGCCAATCACCGAACCCAGGCCGACGAAGCTGTTACGGGTGGAGAACGTATCGCTGTCACCATCCACGTCGTAGCCCACTTCCAGCTGATAGAGCACGCTCAGCTCGCCGACGTCCAACGGCTCGCGGCCGCGCACGCCCAGCCGTGAACTGTTGCTCTCCAGAAACCAGCCTTCTTCCAGCGGCGAGCGCGCGGCCCGCACGTCGTTGAGCTGGCCGGAAAGGCCACCGTCTGGGTAATCGGAAAGGCGGTCCAGGCTGACGTTCACCCGGCCGTAGAATTGCGGAGCCGCGTGCGCGGTCAGTGGCGCGCCGATGGCCGCCGCCAGGGCCAGCGCCGGGGTGGCCAGCCGGGTCAATCTGTTCATGTCCCTTCTCCCATTGTGTTCGGGTTCTCGCGAAGGGTGCACTATATGACGCTTTTATGACTCAGCCAAACCGGATTAGCGCCGTTTTCAAGGCCCATTTCCGGGGACCGGAAAGGCGCGCAAAAAAAAGCCCGCCGTAAAGGCGGGCAACTGTCACTTGCGTCGAGGAAAAATAGGCGGCGTCCGATGCCGCCCCGATACGGTTTTTCTTAGAACTTGTGTTCCATGCCCACGCCCAGGGTGCGCTCTTCTTCTTCGTCACCGGTGGTGCCGTCTTC
>JBFJUC010000384.1:0-2423 GCA_041624875.1 Alcanivorax sp. | reverse complement strand
CGCCGCTCATTGAAATCTCCTGCTAGGCTTTCGCGGGATGATGACGCCGACACGCAGCCGACGCCGTCACAGGTCGATTAATATCGGGGTCTGGCGCGAGGATTTCAAGCGCGCCGGACAATGGTGCCGACAGAGCGCGCCTATCGGGGCCGTGCCGAAGCAGCGGGAAACACCCGCGCCGCGCCCGCTCGGGGCCGCCCATGGTTGGCTCTGGACCGTTAAGGAGAAGGGTTTTGCGACAACCTGAACATCTGGCCGCCATCGATTTGGGGTCCAACAGTTTTCACATGGTGGTGGCCCGGCAGGCCCAGGGCGAGGTGCGTGTCCTGGAGAGTTTGTCCGAAAAGGTGCAGCTGGGCGCCGGCCTGGGGCCCGATAACCGCCTCGATGAAGACGCCCAGATGCGGGCCCTAGATTGCCTGAGCCGCTTCGCCCAGCGCATCAAGGGCATTCCCCGCGGCAATGTGCGCGTGGTGGGCACCAACACCCTGCGCATGGCGCGCAATGCCACCCAGTTCATCGCCCGCGCCGAGCACGCCCTGGGCCACGATATCGAAGTGGTGGCGGGCCGCGAGGAGGCCCGGCTGATCTACCTGGGCGTGGCGCACAGCCTCGCCGATGACGCCGGCGCGCGGCTGGTGGTGGATATCGGCGGCGGCTCCACGGAGTTGATCATCGGTGAGCGCTTCGAATCCACGGAAACCGAATCCTTGCACATGGGCTGCGTCAGCTATGGGCAGCGCTTTTTCGCCGACGGCAAGATCAGCGAAGCCGCGTTCAAGAAGGCGGTCACCGCCGCCCGCCAGGAGGTCTTGTCGATCGAGACCAACTACCGGCGTCTGGGCTGGGCGCAGGCGGTGGGCGCCTCGGGCACCATCAAGGCGATCGCCCAGGTGTGCGAAGAGAACGGCTGGAGCAACGAGGGCATCAACCTGGAAGGGTTGGACAAGGCGCGCCGCAAGGCGGTCAAGGCGGGTAGCGTGGAGGCCCTGTCATTGAAAGGGCTGCGCGACGACCGCAAGGCGATCTTCGCCTCCGGCCTGGCGATTCTGCTGGGTATTTTCGAGCAGATGGGCCTGGCCCACATGCAGGTGTCCAGCGGCGCCCTGCGCGAGGGGCTGCTGTACGACCTGCTCGGGCGTTTCGCCCACGAGGACGTCCGCGAGCGCAGTGTGCAGGCCCTGATGAACCGGCACCATGTGGAGCGGGCCCAGGCGGAGCGCGTTTGGGACACGGCCCGGGAGCTGTATCTGCAGGCCGCCGGCGACTGGGATCTCGAGGACGAAGAGGCGCAGGCCACGCTACGCTGGGCGGCCCTGCTGCACGAGGTGGGGCTGGCGGTGTCCCACAGCCAGTTCCACAAACACGGCGCTTACCTGGTGTCCAATTCCGATCTGCCCGGCTTTTCCCGCCAGGCTCAGCAGGCGGTGGCGGTGCTGGTGCGCGGTCACCGGCGCAAGGTGCCGCTGTCCACGCTGGCCGAATGCCCGGAGGACGAACAGGCCCGGCTGTTGCGGTTGTGTCTGCTGTTGAGGCTGGCCTGCCGCATGCACCATGCGCGCAACGGCGCGCCGGTGCCGGCGCTCACCCTGAACGCCGGCGAGCGCACCCTGGAGCTGGTGTTTCCGGCCGGCTGGCTGGCCGAGCATCCCCTCACTCTGGCCGACCTGGAGCAGGAGCAGGAGTTTTTCCAGGCCGCCGGCTATACGTTGACGGTGACCGACGCCGCCTGATCGGCGCGCCGCTCAGGAACCCGCGGACAGGGCCTCAAGCAGCGCCTGCTGGGCCAGGAAGGGTGCCTCGTGCTCGGCTCGCTCAACCCGGCGGTAGATGCCGTCGCCGTGCAGTTCCCAGGCCTGGCCGTTGTCACGCAGGTAATAATCCAGACCCTGCTCCAGCACCTGTGCCTTGAGGACCGGTTCGTTCACCGGAAACGCGGTCTCCACGCGGTTGAACAGATTGCGGTCCATCCAGTCGGCGCTGGAGCAGTACACCAGGTCTTCGCCGGCATGGTGGAAGTGGTAGATCCGCGTGTGCTCCAGGAAGCGGCCGATCACCGAGCGCACGCGGATGTTTTCCGACAGCCCCGGGATGCCCGGGCGCAGGCAGCAGATGCCGCGCACGATCAGATCAATCTGCACGCCGGCCTGACTGGCTCGGTACAGCGCCCGCATGATCTGCTCCTCGGTGAGCGAATTGAACTTGGCGATAATGCGCGCCGGCTTGCCGGCCAGCGCCTGTTCCGTTTCGAAATCAATCCACTGCACCAGGCTCGGGTGCAGGGTAAAAGGTGAATGCTTCAGTTGTTTCAGGCGCGCCGCCTTGCCCATGCCGGTGAGCTCCTGAAAGATCTTGTGCACGTCCTGGCACAGGCCTTTTTCCGCGGTCATCAGGCCGTAATCGGTGTAAATCTTGGTGGTTTT
>JBFJUC010000383.1:0-2429 GCA_041624875.1 Alcanivorax sp. | reverse complement strand
GAGCGCGTGCTCCGGTTCGACCTGTCCTCGGTGGGCCGTAACCTGGCCGGCCCGTCCAACCCGCACGCGCTGCTGCCGGCGTCGGACCTGGCGGCGCGCGGCGTGGCCGGTGCCTGGGACGAGAAAGAGGGCGAAATGCCCGACGGCGCCGTGATCATCGCCGCCATCACCTCCTGCACCAACACCAGCAACCCGCGCAACATGATCGCCGCCGGTTTGATCGCCCGTAACGCCAACCGGCTGGGCCTGATCCGCAAGCCGTGGGTAAAGTCGTCTCTGGCGCCGGGTTCCAAGACCGTGAAGATGTACCTGGAAGAAGCGGAACTGCTGCCGGAACTGCAGCAGCTCGGTTTCGACGTGGTGGCGTTCGCGTGCACCACCTGCAACGGCATGAGCGGCGCGCTGGACCCGGAAATCCAAAAGGAAGTGATCGACCGGGATCTGTACGCCACCGCCGTACTGTCCGGCAACCGCAACTTCGACGGTCGTATTCATCCCTACGCGAAGCAGGCGTTCCTGGCCTCGCCGCCGCTGGTGGTGGCCTACGCCATCGCCGGCACCATCCGTTTCGATATCGAGAAGGACGTGCTGGGCCATGACGCGGACGGCAAGCCGATCATGCTCAAGGACATCTGGCCGGAAGACGGCGAGATCGATGCCATCGTTAAATCCAGCGTTAAGCCGGAACAGTTCCGCCGCACCTACATTCCGATGTTCGAGAAGAAAGAGGGCGGGGCGAGGGCGGTGAGCCCGCTGTACGACTGGCGCCCGCAGTCCACCTACATCCGCCGCCCGCCGTATTGGGAAGGCACCATGGCGGAGGCCCGCGCGCTGAAAAACATGCGGCCGCTGGCGGTGTTGCCGGACAACATCACCACCGACCATCTGTCGCCGTCCAACGCCATCCTGCTGGACAGTGCCGCCGGCGCTTATCTGGACAAGATGGGCCTGCCGGAGGAGGACTTTAACTCCTACGCCACCCACCGCGGCGATCACCTCACCGCTCAGCGCGCCACGCTCGCCAACCCGAAACTGTTCAATGAAATGGTGCGCGACGAAGACGGCAACGTGATTCAGGGCTCGCTGGCCCGGGTGGAGCCGGAAGGCCAGGTGACGCGCATGTGGGAAGCGATCGAAACCTACATGGAACGCAAGCAGCCGCTGATCATCATCGCCGGCGCCGACTACGGCCAGGGCTCGTCCCGTGACTGGGCCGCCAAGGGCGTGGCGCTGGCCGGCGTGGAAGCGATCGTGGCGGAAGGCTTCGAGCGTATTCACCGCACCAACCTGATCGGCATGGGCGTGATGCCGCTGCAGTTCCGGGAAGGCACCACCCGCCACACCCTGGGCATCGACGGCACCGAGGTGTTCGACGTGGAAGGCGAGGCGTCGCCGCGCGCCGAGCTCACCCTGGTGCTGCACCGGGCCAACGGCGACGTGGAGCGCATCCCGGTGATCTGCCGTCTGGATACCGCCGAGGAAGTCTCGGTGTACTCCGCCGGCGGTATTCTGCAGCGCTTCGCCAAGGACTTCATGCAGGCCGCCAGCTAACGCAATCGCGAGGATCCGTACCATGGCTCACGCAGCCCAGATCAAAATCCCCGCCACTTACATGCGTGGCGGTACCAGCAAGGGCGTGTTCTTCAGCCTCACCGATCTGCCGGAAGCGGCACGCGTTCCCGGGCCCGCCCGTGACGCGCTGCTGCTGCGGGTGATCGGCAGCCCCGACCCCTATGGCAAGCACACCGACGGGATGGGCGGCGCCACGTCCAGCACCAGCAAGACGGTGATCCTGTCGAAAAGCGACAGCCCCGACCACGACGTGGACTATCTGTTCGGTCAGGTGTCCATCGACAAGCCGTTCATCGACTGGAGCGGCAACTGCGGCAACCTGACCGCGGCGGTAGGCGCGTTTGCCATCAATAACGGCCTGGTGGCCGCCGATCGTATTCCCGATAACGGGGTCGCGGTGGTACGCATCTGGCAGGCCAATATTGAGAAGACCATCGTCGCCCATGTGCCGATCACCGGCGGCCAGGTTCAGGAAACCGGCGACTTCGAGCTGGATGGGGTGACCTTTCCGGCGGCGGAGGTGTTGATCGACTTCATCGACCCGGCGGACGGCGACGGCGCCATGTTCCCCACCGGCAACCCGGTCGACGAATTGGAAGTGCCGGGTATCGGTACGCTCAAGGCGACCATGATCAACGCCGGCATTCCCACCGTGTTCGTCAATGCCGAGGACGTCGGTTACACCGGCGCCGAGCTGCAGGGTGACATCAACGAGGACGCCCGCGCCCTGGCCATGTTCGAAACCCTGCGCGCCCACGGCGCCCTGCGCATGGGGCTGATTCAGTCCCTTGAAGAAGCGGAACAGCGCCAACACACCCCCAAGGTGGCGTTCGTGGCCGGCCCGCGCGACTATGTGG
>JBFJUC010000382.1:0-2431 GCA_041624875.1 Alcanivorax sp. | reverse complement strand
GGCCGGGGCAACACCCTGACCCTGGCGATGACGGTGGTCACCGTGGCCATGGGGCTGCCGCTGATCGACCAGAGCCTGGCCATGTTCTTCGCCCACTTTCTGCTCATGGGCTGCGCGGTGAACGGCGTATTCACCATGGTCCAGGCCGCCAGCACCGACCAGGTCGCCCCGCGCCACATCCCCATCGCCTTCAGCTACGTGACGGTGTTCTTCGCCGGCGGCCAGTTCCTGGGGCCGGCCATCGCCGGCTGGCTGATTGAGACCACCGGCGGCTTCCGCCTGGCGGTGGCGTTTACCTGCCTGGCACTGCTGGCGGGGCTCTACCTGGCGCAGAAGATCCGCCGCTTCCCCGCCGGTCTGGCGGTGGACTGACCGCCCGCCCGGCGCGCCGGACAGCGCAGCTACATGCCGCCATTATCATCGTCGGCCGTTCCTGATTAGAATGTGCGGCTTCCCGGCGCCCACGGTGCGATCGGGCCCTTTATTCCATGGATGTCGAACCAGGGCGCGGCGATGAGCAACGGCAGGCCCCACAGCGTGAACAACACCGGCCCGCTGCGGCAGCAGCTGGCGGGCCTGGGCGTGCGCGCCGCCGGCGCGCCGCTGCCGTGCTTCGGCGAACGGCTGGCGCGGTTGTTCGACCTGTCCGACACCGTGGCGCTGGACGCCGCCAACGTCGACGCCCGGGATGGCCATTTCGGCGCCGACGAAAGAACCGCCGAGCGGCTGCGCGCGGAGCTGGAAAAACTGCGCCACAGCCAGCGGGAGGCGATTGAAGCGAGCGTCACCGCCGAGCGAATCGGCACCCGCAACGGCCTGCCGGCACCGGAGGCCGGCCCGAGCCCGGCCCAGCCGCCGGATTTCGAGCCCTACCGGCGCTTCTACCAGGGCAAGCAGCGGCACATGGCCGCCGCCGTGCCGTCATTGCGGCTGAAGGCGCGCGGCGCCCTCACCGACCACAGCCCCGCCCTGGCGCGGCTGGCGCGGATCGACGCGGTGCTCGACAACACCCTCACCGGCTACGCCCGCAAGGGCTTCGGCGCGGTGCCCGGGGTGCTGGAAAAACGCTTCCTGGCGCTCTGGCCGGACCGCCAGCACAGCCTGCTCAGCGACGCGCCCGGCCACGACCCCGGGGACTGGATGAAGGAAGGCGCCTGGCTGCATCGCTTCTGCCAGGAAATGAAAACAATGTTGCTGGCGGAGCTGGACGCCCGCCTGGAGCCGGTCCAGGGCTTGCTCATGGCACTGGAAAGCGCGCACAACCACCCACAAGGACATCAATGACACGCTTTTTATTCGCACTGGTATGCCTGCTCGGCGCGGCCACCGTGGCCTGGGTGGGTATCGGCTTTCTCGGCACCAACCTGGTGGCCCTCACCGCCACCCTGCTGATCGCCTTCGTGTACGGCTTCGGCTTTTTGGAGCTGCGCCGCTTCCGCGCCGACAGCGCGCAGCTGGCCCGGCAACTGGACACCCCGCCCGGCGACAGCGATGCCCTGGAGCGCTGGCTGGCGGAGCTTCCCGCCGCCCTGCGTGGCGCCGTGCGCCGGCGCGTGGAAGGGGAAAGCACGCCGCTGCCCGGGCCCATGCTGACGCCCTACCTGTCCGGCCTGCTGGTGATGCTGGGCCTGCTGGGTACCTTTATCGGCATGATCGTCACCCTGCAGGGCGCGGTCAGTGCCCTGGAAGGCGGCAACAACCTGGCCGCCGTGCAGAGCGCCCTGGCCGCCCCCATCGCCGGGCTCAGCCTGGCCTTCGGCACCTCCATCGCCGGTGTCGCCGCCTCCGCCATGCTGGGTCTGGGCGCCACCCTGAGCCGCCGCGAGCGCACCCTGGTGGGCCGCGAGCTGGACGCCGTGCTGCGCCGCGATTTGCGCGCCTTCTCGTTGAAACATCAGCAGCAGGAAGCGTTCCGCGCGCTGCAATCACAGTCCGACGCCTTCCCCGCCGTGGTCGACAGCCTGCAAGCCCTGACCCGGCGCCTGGAGCAGACGGGCGATCAGCTCAACAGCGCGCTCACCGACAACCAGAAACAGTTCCACGAGCAGACCGCCGAGCACTACCGCCAACTGGCGGCGTCCGTCGGCGACAGCCTGAGCACCAGCCTGGCGGACAGCAGCCGGCTGGCGGCGGAAAGCGTCCGTCCGGTGATCGCCGAGGCCCTGGAGCGCCTCAACGACCAGGCGGAGCAGAGCCACCAACGTCTCAACACGCTCACCGAACGCCAGTTGCGCCAGATCGCCGAGCGCTTCGAGCACACCACCGAGCAAGCGGCGCGCAGCTGGCGCGAGGGCCTCGCCGAGCACCAACAAACCGCGCAGGCGCTGACCGACAAGGTGGCCGCCGCGCTGCACGACCACAACCAGCGCTTCCAGGCCCATGGCGAAGCCCTGCTGACGCAGATCCGCGACGGCGAACAGCAGGCCCACGC
>JBFJUC010000381.1:0-2436 GCA_041624875.1 Alcanivorax sp. | reverse complement strand
GGCCATGTGCCCCCAATCCACCGGCACCGTGCTTTCCAGCAGGTCCTTGGTTTTCAGCAGGCCGGCGCCGAGGATCACCGGGATCGACAGCAGGAAGGAAAAGCGCGCCGCGTCCTCGCGGCGAAAGCCCAGCGCCAGCGCCGCGGTGATGGTGATGCCACTGCGCGAGGTGCCGGGAATCAGCGCCACCGCCTGGGCCACACCGATCAGCAGGGCGCTGCCCACGCCCAGCTCGTCCACCGCCCGTTTGCGAGCACAGTAGACATCGGCCAGCCACAGCAACACGCCGAACAACACGGTGGTGACCGCGATCACCGCCGCCGAACGCAGTTCGTTTTCGATCAGATCCTTGGCCAGAAAGCCCGCCGCCACCGCCGGCACCGTGGCCAACACCACCAGCAGCCCCAACCGCAGATCCGCGTTCATGCGCCGGTGCATGACGCCGTCGCCGGCGCCCCGGGTCATCGCCCAGAGATCGCGCCGGTAATAGGCCACCACCGCGAGCAACGTGCCCAGGTGCACGGCCACGTCGAACGCCAGGCCCTGATCCGGCCAGCCGAACATCTGCGCGGGCAGGATCAAATGCGCCGAGCTGGAGATCGGCAGGAACTCGGTGAGGCCCTGAATCAGGGCGAGAATCAGCGCCTGGACGTTATCCATTCAAGAAGATTCCTTCGCCGTCGGCTGATAGCCGGTCAGGAATTCCGGGGGCATGCGGCGCGGTTTGCCCGAGTCCAGCGCCACGCACACCCACTTGGTGCGGCCGCGCAGCAGCGTCACGCCATCGCTCTCGCGCACGATCTGGTAGCGGCGCGTGATGCTGATGCGTTGGTCATTCTCAACGATCCAGGTACCGATCAGCAGCTTCTCGCCTTCGAACGCCGGCGCCAGATAATCCACCTCCGTGCGCCGTGCCACCATGCAACGGTTCAGCCGCTGGTACTCGTCCCAGCCGAGCCCCAGCACCTGGGTGTGCTGCCAGGCGATTTTCTCCATGTAACGCAGGTATTCGGTGTTATTGACGTGGCCGAGCACGTCGATGGATTCCGGCGCCACCACCACTTCGATCTGGTGCACGTCCGGCAGGTCCCAATGGATCATCGTGATTGCTCTCCCTTTTTATGCCGCACGCCGGCGGCTCAATTCACCACCCGGTCGCGCAGATAGACCGGCTGCGCCTGTTCCGCCGGCACAGTGTGGCCCTGCGCCACCATCGGCAGCGCCAGGCGGGCCACGGCGCCGGCGCGGGGCGCCACGTCACCGTCGACCTGCGCCAGCAGCACCCGGGCAGCGATTTGCTCCCGGTAGACGGCACCGGAACCGGCCAGCAGCCAGTCGTCACCGTCCAGTTGTGGCACCGCGTCCGGGTGGAACAGGCCGTCGGCGAGCAGCGGCACGACGCCGTCCGCACCGCATTGGTACGCGCCCAGATAGAGCTCGCCCATGCGCGCGTCGAACGCGGCCAGCACCCGGGGCCGATGCGGGTAGCGGTCGAACGCCGCCAGGGCGCAGGCCGCCAGGGTGGACACGCCGGCCACCGGCAGGTCGCGGGCGAACGCCAGCCCCTGCGCCACCGAAGTGGCCACGCGCACCCCGGTAAACGCGCCCGGCCCGTGGCCGAACGCCAGGGCGTCCACCGCCGCCAGGGTGAGGCCGGCATCCGCCATCAGTTCGTCCACCAGCGGCAGAATGCGCTCGGTCTGGCGCCGCGCACCGGGTTCGAAACGCTCGAGGATGTCGCCGTTATGGTAAAGGGCCACGGAGCAGGCGTCGGTGGCGGTTTCAAGAGCCAGGATGCAGGTCATTGAAGATGCTCACGGTTGGCAATATAGGTGAAAAACCGTTGCACGACGTCCGCCTTACGGGTGCGGGTCATGCCCGGCAGGCTGTCCAGGAACAAGCGCCCATAGCCCTTGGTGATCAAGCGCGGATCGCCGACCACCAACAGCCCGGTATCGCTCGGGTCGCGGATCAAGCGGCCAGCACCCTGGCGCAACGCCAACACCGCCTGGGGCAACTGATAGTCGCGGAAGGCGTTGCCGCCGCTGCTGTTGATGTGCTCAATACGCGCCGCCGCCACCGGGTCCCCGGGGGAGCCGAACGGCAGCTTGTCGATGATCACACAACTGAGGGTTTCGCCGCGCACGTCGATGCCCTCCCAAAAGCTGCTGGTACCCAGCAGCACCGCGTTACCGAGGCTGCGGAAGTTATCCAGCAGCTCGCGGCGGCCGGCCTCGCCCTGCACCAGCAGCGGGTACTCGAGCTGGGCCTGGCGCAGCAGGCCGGCGGCTTCGCGCAAGGCGCGATGGCTGGTGAACAGAAAGAAGGTGCGCCCGCCGGCGGCGCGGATCACCGGAATCATCGCCTTGGAGAGGGTGGCGGTGTAGTCCGGCGAAGACGGCGCCGGCATGCCCTCGGGCACATAGAACACCGCCT
>JBFJUC010000380.1:0-2447 GCA_041624875.1 Alcanivorax sp. | reverse complement strand
GATCGAGGCGGACAAATCCGGCACCATCGACGCCATTCTCGTGGAGGACGGCGAGCCGGTGGAATTCGACCAGCCCCTGTTCTCCATCGTTTAACGGGGGTTGCCCATGCTGGAAAAAGTACTGATTGCCAACCGAGGCGAGATCGCTCTGCGGATTTTGCGTGCCTGTAAGGAAATGGGCATTCGCACCGTGGCGGTGTATTCCAAGGCCGACCGGGATCTGATGCACGTGCGCCTGGCGGACGAGGCGGTGTGCATCGGCCCGGCTCCGTCGGTCAATTCCTACCTGAACATCCCGGCGATCATCAGCGCCGCGGAGGTCACCGACGCCGACGCCATCCATCCCGGCTACGGCTTCCTGGCGGAGAACGCGGATTTCGCCGAAAGCGTGGAGCGCTCCGGCTTTATCTTCATCGGCCCGCGCGCGGAAACCATCCGCCTGATGGGCAACAAGGTCTCCGCCATTGAAGCAATGAAAAAAGCCGGCGTGCCCACGGTACCCGGTTCCAGCGGTTCGGTGGGCGACGACGCCGACGCGGCATTGATGATGGCCGAGGAAATCGGTTATCCGGTGATCATCAAGGCGGCCTCCGGCGGCGGCGGGCGCGGCATGCGCGTGGTGGAAAGCCGCGACCAGTTGCTCAACGCCATCACCCTGACCCGCTCGGAAGCCAAGAACGCCTTCGGCGACGCCACCGTCTACATGGAAAAGTTTCTGCAGAAACCCCGCCATGTGGAAATCCAGGTGCTCTCCGACGGTGCCGGCCATGCCATTCACCTCGGCGACCGGGACTGCTCCCTGCAGCGCCGACACCAGAAAGTGGTGGAAGAAGCGCCGGCCCCTCACATTCCACTGCATCTGAAAAACGAAGTGGCCAAGCGTTGCGTGGACGCCTGCAAGGAGATCAACTATCGCGGCGCCGGCACCTTCGAATTCCTCTACGAAGACGAGCGTTTCTACTTCATCGAGATGAATACCCGCGTGCAGGTGGAACACCCGGTCAGCGAAATGATCACCGGCGTGGATATCGTCAAGGAACAGCTACGCATCGCCGGCGACAACGCCTTGCGGCTGACCCAGGACGACGTCACCTTCCTGGGCCATGCCATTGAGGTGCGCGTCAACGCCGAGGACCCGGTCTCCTTCGTACCCAGCCCCGGGCGCATCAGCTACTTCCACGCCCCGGGCGGCAACGGCGTGCGGGTGGATTCTCACGTCTACGGCGGCTACACCGTGCCGCCCTACTACGACTCGCTGATCGGCAAGCTGATCACCTGGGGGGAGAACCGGGACGTGGCGTTCGCGCGCATGCGCAACGCCCTGGATGAGATCGTGGTGGAGGGCATCAAGACCAATGTGGCCTTGCACCGGGACAAGATTTTCCGCGATCCCGCCTTCCAGGAAGGCGGCGTGGACATCCACCACCTGGAGAAGAAGCTGGGAAGCTGACATGGCCTGGCTGCAGCTCCACATCGCCACCGACCCCAACCACGCCGACGCCTTCCAGGACGCCCTGGAAGCGCTCGGCGCCGGCGCGGTGACGCTCACCGACGGCGCCGACCAACCGGTCTTCGAGCCACCCCCGGGGGCGCGCCCACTGTGGCGCACCACCGTGGTCACCGCCCTGTTCAGCGACGACACCGATACCGACGCCATCCTGGCCCGCCTCGGCGATCAGGGCCTGGTGTTCGCCGATCACCGTGTCGAGGCACTGGCCGACCAGGTCTGGGAGCGGGCCTGGATGGCCGATTTTCAGCCCATGCGCTTCGGTGAGCGGCTGTGGATCGTGCCCAGCTGGAGCGACGCCCCGGAGCCCGACGCCGTCAATCTGAAGCTGGACCCGGGCCTGGCGTTCGGCACCGGCACCCACGACACCACCGCCCTGTGCCTGGAATGGCTGGAACAGACCGATCTGGACGGCAAGCAGGTGCTGGACTTCGGCTGCGGCTCGGGAGTGCTGGCAATCGCCGCGCTGCTACTGGGCGCCGGCCGCGCGCTGGGCACCGACATCGACAACCAAGCGCTCACCGCCAGCGCCGATAACGCCGCCGCCAACGGCGTCGGTGAGCGGCTGGCACTGTGCCTGCCGGAGGCCCTGGCGGCGGACTACCGCTGCGACCTGCTGGTGGCCAATATTCTCGCCGCGCCGCTGATCGAGCTGGCGCCGGTGCTGGCCGGCCGCTGCCGCCCGGGGGCGCCGATGGCGCTGTCCGGCATCCTCGCCGACCAGGCACAAAGTGTCCGCGACGCCTACGCGCCCTGGTTCGACCTCAACCCGACCCGGCAACGGGGCGACTGGGTCAGAGTGGACGGGGTTCGCAAGGCGGACAGATAAGCGGCCGCGGCGCTTGCCGCCACCCCCTGTTTTTCTGTACAACAAACTTTCTATCCCTCAAAACATAAAAACCATGGCCGGCCAGTACAAAACCCGCTGCCCGCATTGCGG
>JBFJUC010000379.1:0-2455 GCA_041624875.1 Alcanivorax sp. | reverse complement strand
CGTATCGATATGTGCCCTGGACGGCGACGATATCTGCGTGGGCTGTTTCCGCACCGGTCGTGAAATCAGCTACTGGGGCCTGTTGCCGGTGGAAGAGCGCCGTGAAGTGCTGGTCCGCTGCCAACAACGCATGGCCGGCCAGCCCGCGCCGTGCATGGTGACGAAACAGCCATGAGCGAGGTGGATGCAGCCGTGAGCGAGGTGGAGTAGCCGTGAGCGAAAAAGAGCAGCCGCTGCTGCCCGCCCGTCCCCGTGTGGGGTTGGCGTTGGGTAGTGGGTCCGCCCGCGGCTGGGCGCACATCGGCATTATTCAGGCGCTGGAAGAGCGCGGCATCGACATCGATGTGGTGGCCGGTACCTCCATCGGCGCCCTGGTGGGCGGCGCCTATGTCAGCGGCGCACTGAAGGAGTTCGGTGACTGGGTCAGAACCCTGACCACCAAGGACGTGTTCGGGCTGATGGATTTCACCTTTTCCGGCGGCGTGGTGAAAGGCGAAAAGCTGTTCGGCTTTTTCGAGAAGCTGCACAGCAACCCGAATATCGAAGACTTGGACAAACGGTTCGTCACCGTCGCCACGGATATGAAAAGCGGGCGCGAAGTGTGGATCAGCAAAGGCCCGGTGCTGGACGCCGCCCGTGCCTCGTGCGCGTTGCCCGGGCTGTTCTCGCCGCTGCAGCATCAGCACCGCTGGATGCTGGATGGTGGCCTGGTCAACCCGGTGCCGGTGTCGGCGGCACGGGCGTTCGGCGCCGATGTGGTGATCGCGGTGAACCTGAACGCCCAGCTGGTGGGCGCGCACCTTTCCCGCCAGACACCGCCGGATGGGGGTGACAGCGATGAGGACCGCAGTCTGTGGCAGAAAATGACCCACTACTTTTCGTCCCAGGACGGTGGCCCGCCGGGCTTCTTCGACGTGGTGGCCTCCAGCGTTAACATCATGCAAGACCGTATCACCCGCTCGCGGATGGCCGGTGACCCGCCGGAAGTCACACTGATTCCGCTGCTGGAGGACTTCGCGCTGATGGACTTCCACCGCGCCGGTGAAGCCATTGATGAAGGCTACCGGCTGGTGGAGCGGCATGAGGGGGATATTTTTGCTTGGGTGGGGGCGCCGGACGCGGATCGGGTTTAGGGGGCGTCGGGTTCGTTTGAGGCGTGGCGGACTTTGGCGGCTTTGACCATGTTGTCCTTCACCTGCAGGATTTCGATCAGGTAATCGTCCACGCGGATCGAGATATTCGCGTCCGGTATGTCCTGCAAATACTCCAGAATCAAGCCGTTGAGCGTGCGCGGCCCACCGGTGGGCAGGTCCCAGTCCAGCGAGCGGTTAATCTCGCGCAGGTGGGTGGCGCCGTCGATGACGTGGCTGCCGTCCTCCTGGGGGTGGATGTCCTGGCTGGTGGCGGCCAGGTCGGTGGTGAATTCGCCAACGATCTCCTCAAGGATGTCCTCCAGCGTCACCAGACCCAGCACGTCACCGTACTCGTCCACCACGATACCGATGCGCCGCCGCGCGTTCTGGAAATTGATCAGTTGGCGGTTCAGTGACGTGCCTTCCGGAACGAAGTAGGGCTCCACGGTGTGCTGCATCAGTTCCGCTTTGTTGATGTCTTCCTTGAGCAGCAGCCGGCTCAGTTTGCGCAGATGCAGCAGGCCCAGCATATTATTGGGGTCACTGCGGTACACCGGCAACCGGGTGTGCTGGCTGGCACGCAGGGTGGACATGATCTCGTCCATGTCGTCGTCGATGTCCACGCCGACCATTTCGTTGCGCGGGATCATGATGTCTTCCACCGTGACGCTTTCCAGATCGAGGATGTTGAGCAGCATCTTCTGGTGCTTCTCTGGAATCAGGCCGCCGGCCTCATTAACCACGGTGCGCAGCTCTTCGGGGCTGAGGTGGTCGTCGTCGCTGTTGCGGGTCTGCGCGCCGGCCAGCCTCAGGAACATCATGCTGATGCCGTTGACCAGCCACACCAGCGGCGCCAGCAGCACCTGCAGCGGCTTGAGCACCACGCTGGCGGGGAACGCGATGCGCTCCGGCTTGAGCGCGGCGTAGGTTTTCGGGGTGATTTCCGCGAAGACCAGCATCACCAGGGTGATCACCACCGGCGCCACCGCCGCGCCGCTGTCGCCCAGCCAGCGGATCGCCAGGATCGCCGCCACCGTGGCGGCGAAATTATTGACGAAATTGTTGCCAATCAGGATTACGGACAGCAGGCGGTCGGTACGGCGCAGCAGCCCTTCCACCCGCACCGCCGCGCGGTGCCCCTGGCGGGCCAGATGCCGCAGGCGGTAGCGGTTGATCGCCACCATGCCGGTTTCACTGCTGGAGAAGAACGCGGAGCCGAGAATCAGGATGATCAGGGCGGTGATCAGCCACCCGTCGGAGAAACTGTCCAAGAGGAAGTCGTTTCGTTGCTTATTGGCAGCACATTGTTTGGGGTCGGCGGT
>JBFJUC010000378.1:0-2457 GCA_041624875.1 Alcanivorax sp. | reverse complement strand
GCGATCTCCCGGTCGTAGCGGCCGAAGGCGAAGCTGGTGACGTGCAGGAAGGTGCGCTTGCCCACCCGGCCGTCCGGGTCCGGCACCTCCGAGCGCAGCAGCAGCGCCGGGGTCTGAATGCCGCCGCCGGCGGCGATGATCGTCGGCGCTTTCAGGGTCACGGTGGCGCCGGTGGGGTTGCGGTCATGATTCAGGGGCGTGACCTGCACGGCGCTCACCCGGGTGCCGTCGTGCACCAGCTTGTCGGCACGGGCGCTGTGGATCAGGGTGGCGCCGGCGTCCATGGCGGCGGGCAGGGTGGTCACCAGCATCGACTGCTTGGCGTTGGTGGGGCAGCCCATGCCGCAGTAGCCGATGTTCCAGCAGCCGCGCACGTTTCTCGGAATTACCGACCAGTCCCAACCGAGTTTGTCGCAGCCACGCTTGATCACGTCATTGTTGGCGTTGGCGGGCATCGCCCAGGGCTCCACGCCAAGCCGTTCTTCCATGCGCTGGAAATAGGGGTCCAGATCCGCGCGGCTGGTGTTGTCGACGCCAAAGCGGTCGCGCCAGTGATTCAGGGTTTCCTTGGGGGTGCGGAAGCTGGAGGTCCAGTTGACCACCGTGGTGCCGCCTACGGTGCGGCCTTGCAGAATAGTGATGGCGCCGTCCTTGGTGGCGCGCATGGCGCCCTCCTGATACAGCTGCCGGTAGGCGTCGCCTTCGTTGAGGTTGAAGTCCCGGGAACTGGTCAGGCGCCCGGCTTCCACCAGGATTACCTTGAGGCCGGCGGCGCTGAGAATTTCCGCGCTCACCCCGCCGCCGGCGCCGGTGCCGATGATCACCACGTCCGCTTCCAGGGTGCGGTCGTCGCTGACGGTGGCGCCGTCGATCAGGTTCCATTTTTCCCCGGCGTTGTCCCAGGGGTCGGCGATGTTCTGAATCTTAAGCGTGGACAGGTCCTGCATGGCCCGGCTCCTTATTGTTTTGGGGTGGGAACAGGCGCTATCAGGCGCCGGCGGGGCCGGTCACCGGTGGGCCGGGGTAGCCGGTGGTCAGCGCCGCTTCCGGGGTGACGTACCAGGCCATCATGATCGGCTGGGTCAGGCCCTTGAAGGCGAGCTTGGGGAAGCCGCCGTCGTTGTTGGCCCAGTGGGAAAGCGTTTCACGCAACTGCGCCTCGCTCTGCTCCTCGAAGTGCGCCCAGGTGCCGGTAATCCACCAGCGCGCCGCGCCCAGTTGCAGCAGGTCGAGCAATTGGAACAGCTGACCGCGCTGGCCGTCGGTACCGCCCTGCAGCAGACGGTCGAAGGCCTGCAGGGCCTGGTCCGGCCCGGCACCGTCCACCGCGTCCAGGCCGCCGCCGAGCAGCGGCGCCATCAGCGGACGCAACAGGGTGATGTCTTTATCGCGAAGGTGCTTGAAGCCGCTCGCCGGGCCCGGGTCCGAACTGCACCCGGTAAGCAGTGTGCTGGCGCCGGCGCCGACGGTCAGAGCCGCCCCGCCCCAGACGCTGAGTTTCAGAAAGCCACGGCGGTCGACGCCGGAGCTCGGCATGTTGTCCTCGTCCATTTACGGGTCCTTGGCTGGCCGGTTTTGTTGTTGTTGGCTGGCGGACCGCTCCCGCCCGAAAGCGGACGGGGGCGCCGGTACCTTCTACAGGCTCACTTCAACATGAACTTGTAGATGAACTTATGCATGCCCCGACCGTAGGGCGGCAGGATGTGCTTGGTGGCGTTCATCTTGCCCTTCTTGTACACGCCCTTGGCTTTCGAGAAGGTGAGGAAACCTTCCGGGCCGTGGTAGTGGCCCATGCCGGAGGGGCCCACCCCGCCGAACGGCATATCGTCCACGCCCACCTGGGTAATGGTGTCGTTCAGGCAGACCCCGCCGGAATGGGTGTGGTGCAGCACATGCTCACCGTTGCGCGCGTTCCAGTCGAAGTAGTACAGCGCCAGCGGGCGCGGCCGGTCGTTGACGTAATCAATGGCGTCGTCGAGGGTCTTGTACGGCACCACCAACATCAGCGGGCCGAAGATCTCGTCCTCGGCGATTTTCATGTCGTCGGTAACATTGAGCACCAGGGTGTGGGGTATCTTGCGGCTGCCCTCCAGGTTTTCGTCGCCCGGGTTGATGGTGATCACCTCGGCGCCTTTTTCCTGGGCGTCGTCCAGATAGCCGTTCAGGCGGCGGTACTGACGCTCGTTGATGATGCTGGTGAAGTCCGGGTTGTCGCGCAGCGTCGGGTAGAGTTCGGTGACCTGGGCTTTCCAGGCGTCCACGAATTCCCGCACGCGGTTCTCCGGCACCATGATGTAGTCCGGCGCCACGCAGGTCTGGCCGCTGTTCAGGCATTTGCCGAAGGCGATGCGCTCCACCGCGTCCTTCATCGGGAAATCCTCGCCGATGATGCAGGGGCTCTTGCCGCCCAGCTCCAGGGTCACCGGGGTCAGGTTCTCCGCCGCGGCGCGCATGATG
>JBFJUC010000377.1:0-2463 GCA_041624875.1 Alcanivorax sp. | reverse complement strand
GATAGACTGCGCTCATCTGTTAACCTGGGCACTCGGGCCGGCCACTCCGGTCTCCCCGACGCCACTGTGGAGGATTTACTATGCTGGCAGGCGACAACGTACGCAAGGTGGCCATTGTGGGTGGCAACCGCATTCCCTTTGCCCGCTCCAATACCGCTTATTTCGAGGTCGACAACCAGGAAATGCTGACCGCCGCGCTCAACGGCCTGGTGGACCGTTTCAAACTCCACGGCGAGCGCATGGGCGAAGTGGCCGCCGGCGCGGTGATGAAGCACGCCAAGGATTTCAACCTGGTGCGTGAGTGCGTGCTGGGCTCCAAGCTGGCCCCGGAAACCCCCGCCTACGACTTGCAGCAGGCCTGCGGCACCGGCCTGGAAGCGGCCATCCTGGTCGCCAACAAGATTGCCCTGGGTCAGGTGGACTGCGCCGTGGCCGGTGGTGTCGACACCACCTCCGACGCGCCGCTGGGCGTTAACGAGCAGGCCCGTAAAATCTTCATGGAGATCAACCGCGCCAAGAGTAACGGCGACAAGCTCAAGCAGGCGGTCAAGCTGCTCAATCCCAAGCTGATGATTCCGGACATCCCCAAGAACGGCGAGCCGCGCACCGGCCTGTCCATGGGCGAGCACCAGGCGATCACCGCCGCCGAGTGGGGCATCCCCCGCGAAGCCCAGGACGAGCTGGCCTGGCGTTCCCACCAGAACCTGGCGAAATCCTACGAAGAGGGCTGGCAGGGTGATCTGATGACGCCGTTCCACGGTCTGGAGCGTGACAACAACATGCGCGGCGACTCCACCATCGAAAAACTGAGCACCCTGAAGCCGGTGTTCGGTGGCGCCGAAGGCACCATGACCGCCGCCAACTCCACCCCGCTCACCGACGGCGCCTCAACCGTGTTGCTGGCCTCCGAAGACTGGGCCAAGGAACGCGGGCTGCCGGTGCAGGCCTACCTGACCCACTGTGAAGTGGCGGCGGTGGACTTTATCGGCAAAAAAGAAGGCCTGCTGATGGCGCCGGCCTACGCCGTGCCGCGCATGCTCGATCGCGCCGGTCTCACCCTGCAGGACTTCGATTTCTATGAAATCCACGAAGCCTTTGCCTCCCAGGTGCTCACCACCCTGAAAGCCTGGAACGACGAAACCTTCTGCAAGGAACGTCTGGGCCGGGACAAGCCGCTGGGCGAAATCGACATGGGCAAGCTCAACGTTAAGGGCTCGTCCCTGGCCGCCGGCCATCCGTTCGCCGCCACCGGCGCGCGGATTCTCGCCAACGCCGCCAAGCTGCTCAATGAGAAAGGCTCCGGCCGCTGCCTGATCTCCATCTGCGCTGCCGGCGGCCAGGGCGTCGTCGCCATCGTCGAGAAGTAACCACTGCCGATGCAGGAGCGGGCCCTGTGGGAGCGGGCCCCGCCCGCGAAAGGCAAGCCACGCTTGCCGGCAAAGGTTGCCCCGCAGGATACCAGAGACGTCTCTAGCGGTAGCTCCGAAAGCCTCTCTGGGATCCCGCAGGCCGGCTGAAGCCGGCCTTTCGCTTGCAGGCAAGCTCCCACAACTCTCGCTTCGTCAGTACCCTCAGGCCTTCCGCATCAACCCTTCCTGACACACCGAAGCCACCAGTTCCCCCTGCCGATTAAACACCTGACCCCGATTGAAGCCCCGCGCGCCGGCCGCGATCGGACTCTCCATGTCGTAAAACAGCCAGTCATCCAGGCGCACCGGCCGGTGGAACCACAGCGTATGATCGAGGCTGGCGACCTGCATGTCCCGGTCCAGGAAGGTGATGCCATGGGGCAGCAGGGCGGTGCCCATCAGGCTGTGATCGGACACATAGGCGAGCAGCGCCTGGTGGATCAGCGGGTCGTCACCGGCCTCGCCGGCGGCGCGCAACCACACCTGCCGGATTGGCTCGGCTTTTTCCGGATGCAGCGGATGGCGTCGGGTCACCGGGCGCATTTCCACCGGCTTGCGGCGCAGCAGCGCGGCACGGAAATTTTCCGAAATGTCCTCGTCCTTCAGGAAGTCCGCGGTGACGGTTTGCTCGTCGGGCAGATCCTCCGGGGCCGGCGCGTTGTGCCCGGCGGTTTGATGCGCCGGGCCGTCCTCGGCGTTGTGGAACGAGGCGGCGAGATCGAAGATCGGCCGGCCACGTTGCTCGGCGATCACCCGCCGGGTACTGAAGGTGCCGCCGTCGCGGATGCGTTCCACCCGATAGACCACCGGCTCGCGGGCATCCCCCGGGCGCAGGAAATAGGCCTGCAGGGAATGCGCGGTGCGTGCTGGCACGGTGCGCGCCGCCGCCACCAGTGCCTGGGCGATCACCTGACCGCCGAAAATGCGAGGTCCGACGATATTGCGGCTCTCTCCCTGGAACAGGTCGTGGTCCAGTTCGGTGAGGTCCAGCAGGGCGAGGAGGTCGGAAAGATCGGTGTCCATGGGGCATCCTTTTGTTTCAACCGCACGGGTT
>JBFJUC010000376.1:0-2477 GCA_041624875.1 Alcanivorax sp. | reverse complement strand
GTTGGAGCCGCGCCGGGTGGCGGCGCGGGCGGTGGCCGGTTTTATGGCGCACCAGCTCGGTGAACCGGTGGGGCAGATGGTGGGCTACCGCACCCGGCTGGACACCCGGGTGAGCGCGGCGACGCGCATTGAGGTGGTCACCGAGGGCGTGCTGACCCGGATGCTGAGTAACGACCCGGCGCTGGAGGGCTATGCGGCGGTGTTGTTCGACGAATTCCATGAACGCTCCCTGCAGGCGGACCTGGGTCTGGCGCTGGTGCAGGAGGTGCGCCAGGCGCTGCGCGACGACCTGCGGCTGCTGGTGATGTCGGCAACGCTGGATGTGGGGCCACTCGCCGAAGGCCTGTCCCTGCCCACGGTGCGCAGCGAGGGGCGGGTGTTTCCGGTGGAGGTCAGCCATGCGCCGCCGGCGCGCGATCAGGATCCGTGGGATCACTGCGCCCGCCAGGTGGAGGCGTTGGCCGGGGAGGGCACGGTGCTGGTGTTTCTGCCCGGCGTCGGCGAGATCGAGCGCCTGCGCGAGCGGTTGTCGGTATCGATGCCGGTGCAGGCGCTGCACGGGCGCCTGGCCGGCGACGCCCAGGCGGCGGTGCTGGCAGCGCCCGCCGGGGCCAGGGTGGTGTTGGCCACCAACGTAGCGGAGACCAGTGTCACCATCGAAGGCGTTACCGTGGTGGTGGACGCCGGCCTGGAGCGGCGGCCCAGCTACGACCCGCGCCGTCATCGCAGCCGCCTGGTGACGCGCCGGATCAGCCAGGCCAATGCCGACCAGCGCGCCGGCCGCGCCGGGCGATTGGGGCCGGGGCGCTGCGTGCGGTTGTGGGCGCGGGAAGAGGTGCTGGCCCGGCATATCGAGCCGGAGATCCGGCAGACCGGATTGGAAAGCCTGGTGCTGGACCTGGCCCGCTGGGGCTGCCGGGATCCCGATCAGCTGTTCTGGCTGGACCCGCCGCCGGCGGGGCCGTGGCAGGCGGCGGTGCAACGCCTGCGCGCGCTGGGCGCTCTGGACGGGCAGGATGCCATCACCGACCTGGGGCGGCGCCTCAACGATTTGCCGCTGGCGCCGGAACTGGCGGCGCTGGTGGTGCGTGGCCGCGACGCGGGGCTGGCCGCCAGCGCCGCCCGGGTGGCGGTGCTGCTCAGCGAGCGGATGCCGGGCCTGGACCGTCAGGTGGACCTGGCCGAGCGGCTGCGCCGATTCTCCGCGCGACCCGGCGACTGGCCGCTGCTGCGAAGGGCGCTGTCCCGCCTGAACGGCGATCGTGAGGACCGTGCGGCACCCGATGGTGCGGCACCCGATGGTGCGGCACCCGACGGTGCGGCACCCGATGGTGCGGCACCCGACGGTGCGGCACCCGCTGGTGCGCTGGGCCCGCTGCTCGCCGACACCTTCCCCGACCGGATCGCGCGGCGCCGGGATAGTGAGGAGGACCGTTACCTGCTGGCCGACGGCAGCGGTGCCCGGCTGCCGCCGGGCTCGCCCCTGGCCGGGCGCGAGTGGCTGGTGGTGCTGGACACCGACGGTCGGCCCCGCGACGCGCTGGTCCGGCTGGCCTGGGCCCTGGGGCCTTCAGAGGTGCCGGCGCTGCTGGCCCGGCACGCCGAGTGGCGGGACCAGGTGGCCTGGGACGACAGGCTGCAACGCGTCCGGGCGGAGCGCCGTTATGCGGTGGGCGCGATCACGGTGGAGAGCCAGCCGTTGCCGTCGCCGTCACCGGCGCAGGTGGAGCAGGGGGTGCTGGACGGCGTGCGCCAGCAGGGCCTGCGGGTGCTGCCCTGGACCGATTCCACTCGCCAGTGGCGGGCGCGGGCGGGCTGGCTGCACCGGCTCGAACCGGAACACTGGCCGGCGATGGACGACGACACCTTGCTCGCCGAGCTGGAGACCTGGCTGCTGCCGTTCCTGGCCGGCCGGCGCACGCTGCGCGACCTGAAAAGCCTGCCCCTGATTGAGGCGCTAAAGCTGCGGTTGGGTCCAGGGCGGGCCGGCGAACTGGCGAGGAGGCTGCCGGAGCGGGTGACCGTCGCCTCCGGGCGCGCGGTGACCATCAATTACGAAGCCGAGGGCGGCCCGCGTCTGGCGGTGAAACTGCAGGAATGCTTCGGCATGGAAAGCCTGCCGGCGCTGGCCGAGGGGCGCCTGCCGCTGACCGCCGAACTGTTGACCCCGGCGGGTCGCCCGGCGGCGATCACCGCCGATCTGGCCGGGTTTTGGCGTAACGGCTACGGGCCGGTGCGCAAGGAACTGAGGGGCCGCTACCCCAAACACCCCTGGCCGGAAGACCCGCTGGCCGCGCCGGCCACCGGGCGTACCAAGGCGCGCAGCGGGCATTGAACGTTTCGGTCCTTTCCTTGGGCGCCCGGCTCTGCTATCAATAGCCGCTTTCGGTGGGAGCGCATTATGAAATTTGATTCCATTATTGATGCCGCCGCCGGGAACCGGATGACGGTTCCCGAGGGCTGGGGGCAGGGCAGAG
>JBFJUC010000375.1:0-2479 GCA_041624875.1 Alcanivorax sp. | reverse complement strand
GGTCGGGGTGGAGGGATTCGAACCCCCGACATCCTGCTCCCAAAGCAGGCGCGCTACCAGGCTGCGCTACACCCCGCCGAGCAGGTCGAGCGAGGCGGCATAATACTCGCCGCCCCCGGGAGCGTCAACGCCGCGCGCCCGCCCCCGGAACCGTTCGCTGGAATATTCGCCAGCCGGACAGCGAACCAGTCCGCCCGCCCCTTTGCCCCGCCGCGGTCGGCGTGCGAAAATCCGCGCCTTCCGATTCACGACCAAGAGACATTCAATGAGCGCGCAGATTCTGGATGGCAAGGCACTGGCCCAGCATTTCGAAGAGGAAATGCGCCGTCGCGTGGACGCTCTCAAGGCGAAAGCCGACGGACGCACCCCCATTCTGGCCACACTGCTGGTGGGCGCCGACCCGGCTTCCGCCACCTATGTAAAGATGAAGGGCAACGCCTGCCGCCGCGTGGGCATGGACTCCCGGGCCATCGAACTGCCCGAGGACACCACCACCGAGCAACTGCTCGCGCAGATCGAAGAACTGAACAACAACCCGGATGTGCACGGCATTTTGCTGCAGCACCCGGTGCCGGAACAGATTGACGAGCGCCGCTGTTTCGATGCCATCAGCCTGGAGAAGGACGTGGACGGCGTCACCTGCCTGGGCTTCGGCCGCATGGCCATGGGCGAACAGGCCTACGGCTGCGCTACGCCCAAAGGCATCATGCGCATCCTTGAGCATTACCAGATTCCGCTGGAGGGCAAACACGCCGTGGTGGTGGGCCGCAGCGCGATTCTCGGCAAGCCCATGGCGCTGATGCTGCTGGGCGCCAACGCCACGGTCACCATCTGCCACAGCCGCACCCAAAACCTGCCGGAGCTGGTCAAGCAGGCGGACATCGTGGTCGGCGCCGTGGGCCGCCCGGAATTCATCAAGGCGGACTGGATCAAAGACGGCGCCGTGGTGGTGGACGCCGGCTTCCACCCGGAGAAATGCGGGGACATTGAGCTGGCGCCGCTCACCGACCGGGTCGCCGCCTACACGCCGGTCCCCGGCGGCGTGGGTCCGATGACCATCAACACCCTGATTTTCCAGACCCTGGAAGCGGGCGAGAAAGCGTTCGGCGCCTAGCAGCCTGCTAGCGTTCGCTGTCCAGCACCTTGACGCTGGCGGTCATACCGGCCGCCAGCGTCAGAGACTCCGGCACCGCCCGCAGCTCGATCTGCACCGGGATACGCTGTGCCAGCCGCACCCACTCGAACGTCGGCGCGACCTCCGCCAGACCCTGATCGCCACCGGCCACCGCGTTCGCATTGCCGATGCCACGCGCAATGCCGGCCACCCGGCCCTCCAAAGCCCGGTCCACACCCAGCAACCGCACTTTCGCCGGGTCGCCCACCCGGATCCGATGCACCTGGGTTTCCCGGAAATACGCCTCCACCCAGAACGAATCCGCGTCCACCAGGGTCAGTACCGGCTCGCCGGCGCGGGCGTAATCGCCGGCGTGGGCCAGCAGATGGGTCACATGGCCGTCGGCGGGCGCGGTTACCCGGGTACGAGCCAGATCCAGCTCGGCTTTTTGCAGCGCCGCCTGGGCGGCCTGCAGGTCGGCCCGCGCCACATCCGCCAGGCTGGTGGCCTCCTCGCGCTCCTCGGCGGAGACCGCCCTGCCGAGCCGATCACGGCGGGCGGCTTCGTCACTGCGCAGCTTTGACTCCAGCCGGCGGTGTTCCAGTTCCGCCCGCGCCTGGAACAGGGCCAGCCGGTAGCGTTCCGGATCCACCACGAACAGCGGGTCGCCCTGCTCCACCCGACCGTTGTTGGTGACGTTCAGCTCGGTGATCGGCCCGGACACATCCGGCGCCACTTGAATCACCGCCGCGCGGACCCGGGCGTCCCGGGTCCACAGGGTGTGCATATACTGATGCCAAAGAAACCACACCGCCAAAGCCGCCCCCAGCACCAGTAACAGGGTGACCAAAAACGGGCGCCAGCGCCGGGGCCGGCGTTCGTCCGCGCGGGGTTCAGCCATCAAACTCTCCCTAAAAGCATCAGCAGGCCCAGAGCCAGGGCCAGACTTATCACCAGTAGGCACAGGCCCGCCAGGGCCGGATGCCAAACAAACCGGTAGCCGTCATAGCGGCTGATCAGCCCGTTAACAGGCCAGAATATCAGCAAGCCCAACACCACCACCGGAATCAGCGGCGGCAACAGCACACCGGCCAGATTGATCTCATGCAGCACCCGTCGCCTCCAACCCCCGCCACGGGCCGTTGCCGGACCCGCACAGGAAAAAGCCCGCGTTCCCACGGATAATATTGATCTGCATGCGCAGACGCACCACCGCCCGCACCAGCCGGCGGCGCTCGCCGTCGCTGGCGGCGTCGTCGTAGGCGCGCCGGCATTGCCCGGCCACGGTGTCGGCGCTGGCCGCCAGGGCCAGCCAGCGGTCCGGGTAGCCGTCCCGCAGAGCACGCTGGGTATCGCCGATCAGCC
>JBFJUC010000374.1:0-2489 GCA_041624875.1 Alcanivorax sp. | reverse complement strand
GAAGCGCGTATCGTGGAGATCACCGAGCGCGCCGTCACCGAGATCGTTGGCCGCTACCACCGCGAAGCCGGGGTCAGCTTCATCGAGCCGGAAAATCGCCGCATCACCAAGGAAGTGCTGGTCGAGGACCTCAACGGCGTCAAGCCCGAGCACGGCGATCATGTGCGCGCCGAGATCACCCAGTATCCGTCCCGCGACCAGCACGTGCTGGTGCGCCTGAGTGAGGTGATCGCTACCCCGGACCAGGCCGGCATGGAAGTGGAAGTGGCCCTGCGCCGCTTCGAGATTCCCCACCAGTGGCCTAAGGGCGTACCCGAGGAAGCCGGACGCTTCGGTGCCGAGGTGCCGCATCCCGCCAAGGCGCACCGGGTGGACCTGCGCGACCTGCCGCTGGTCACCATCGACGACGAGAGCGCCAAGGATTTTGACGACGCCATCTATGTAGAGAGCCGCCAGCGCGGTGGTTGGCGCCTGATCGTCGCGATCGCCGATGTCAGTCATTATGTGCATCCGGGCACGGCACTGGACAATGAAGCGCACAAGCGCGGCAACTCGGTGTACTTCCCCAATCGGGTGGTGCCGATGCTGCCCGAGGCGCTGTCCAACGGTCTGTGCTCGCTGAACCCGCATGTGGACCGGCTGTGTCTGTACTGCGACATGCTGGTGTCCGCCAACGGTCGCATCTCCCGCTTCGTATTCCGCGAAGGCGTGATGCGTTCCCGCCACCGCCTGACCTACAACAAGGTGGGCGCGATCATCGAAGAACCGGAATCCGAGCTCGCCACGGAGACCGTGAAGAGTCTGGATGACGAAACCCTGGATTCGGTGTGGGCGTTCCACGAGATGTACCTGGCCCTGCGCCGTCGCCGCGAGCTGCGTGGTGCCATCGACTTCGAGAGCAACGAAAGCCGCATCCTGTTCGATGAGCAGTCCAAGATTCGCGATATCGTGCCGGTGCAGCGCAATGTGGCCCACGTGATGATTGAGGAGGCGATGCTGGCGGCCAATATCTGCGCCGCGCGCCTGCTGGAGAAAGCGGAGCTGCCGGCGCTCTATCGAAACCACGAGCCGCCCAAGGAAGAGCGCCTGACCAACCTGCAGCAGTTCCTGGGCGGGCTGGGTCTGAGCATTCCCTGGTCGGAAGGGGCGATCGGCCCGCAGGTGTTCCAGCAGCTCGGCGAGACCATCGCCGAACGTCCGGACCGCCAGGTGATCCAGACCATGATGCTGCGCACCATGAGTCAGGCCAAATACGAAGCCAGCGTGAAGGGGCACTTCGGGCTGGCCTACAACGCCTACACCCACTTCACCTCGCCGATCCGCCGTTACCCGGACCTGCTGGTGCACCGCGCCATTCGCTATCTGATCCGCAGCGGCGCGGACACCCCTCACGCGGACAACCCGGGTGGCCTGCCGGCGATTCAGCGTGATCACATTCTGCCGTTCAGCCTCAACGACATGATCGCCATGGGCGAGCACTGCTCAATGACCGAGCGGCGCGCCGATGACGCCACACGCGACGTGGAACAGTGGCTCAAGTGTCAGTACATGGAAGATCACCTGGGCGGTGAGTTCGAGGGCGTGGTCAGTGGCGTGGCCGCCTTCGGCCTGTTCGTGCAGATCAACAACCTGCACATCGACGGGCTGGTGCACGTGGCCAACCTGGACAGTGATTACTACCACTTCGACGACGTCAACATGGCCCTGGTGGGCGAGTCCTCCGGGCGTCGCTTCAGCCTCGGCGACGCGGTGACGGTGAAAGTGGCGGGTGTGCACACCGATGAGCGCAAGATCGACCTGGAGCTGATCAGCTCCACCCCGGCGCCGGGCAAGCGCGGCGGGCTCAAGCCTAAGGCGGCGGCCAAGAAGGGTGCCCGCAAAGGGGCCAAGAAGGGCGCTGGGCGCAAGAAGCCGGCCGCCGCCAAGAGCGGCGGTGACGCCGGCGGTGGTGGCTCCGAGCGGGAAAAGATCGCGCGCGGTGATATCCCCGGCGACGGCAAGAGCGGCGACGGCGGCAAGAAAACCGGCCAGCGTAAGCCGCGCCGCCGCCGATGAATAAACCGCTTATGTATTCCGGTATCCACGCGGTGGAGTCGCTGTTGCGGCACCGCCCGGAAGGGGTGCTGGAATTGTTCGTGCTGGACACCCGCGTCAAGCGCGGCGACGCCCGGCTGGAGACCCTGATCATCGCCGCTCGGGACCAGGGCATCGCGGTGCAGTTCAGCCGCCGCGAGTCGCTGGACAAGCTGGCCGGCCCGCAGAATCAGGGCGTGGTGGCCCGCGCCCGGCCGCGCGCCGCTGGCGACGAACAGGCCCTGGTGGCCCATTTGGATGGCCTGGAGCATCCGCCCCTGCTGTTGATCCTTGAAGGGGTCACCGACCCGCATAACCTGGGCGCCTGCCTGCGCAGCGCCGACGCCGCCGGCGTCGACGCGGTGGTGGTGCCGCGCCGCCATGCCGCCGGGCTGACGCCGGTGGCCTGCCGCAGT
>JBFJUC010000373.1:0-2491 GCA_041624875.1 Alcanivorax sp. | reverse complement strand
CTGCCGCCGCAACCGGAAACCCTGGCCGCCGGCGACGCCGTCACCGTCAACGGCCACACCTGGCGGGTGCACATCGGCCGCGGCCACGCCCCGGAGCACATCTGCCTCTACCGCGAGCACGACCAGGTGCTGATCAGCGGCGACCAGGTGCTGCCGAAAATCTCCAGCAACCTGACGGTGCGCGCCCTCGACCCGGAGGACGACCCGGTCACCGCCTTCACCGATTCCCTGCGCGCGCTGCGCGACGCCATGGACGAAAACACTCTGGTGCTGCCCGCCCACGGCTTGCCGTTTCACGGCCTGCACGCCCGCGTGAACGACCTCTGCGATCACCACCGCGAGCAGCTCGACGCCGCCGAGGACGCCTGTCGGCAACAGCCGATCACCGCCCACGATCTGCTGCCGGTGTTGTTCAAACGCAAGCTCGACAGCCACCAGCTGATGTTCGCCATGGGCGAAAGCATCGCCCACCTGAACTGCCTGCTCGCCACCGGCCGCGTCAGCCGCCAGGAGCGCGACGGCCGCCTCTACTTCAGCGCCTGATTGTGGGAGCGGGCCCTGCCCGCGAAAGGGTGGCTTACAGCCACCCGGCAGGATCCCATAGAGGTTGTTTGTGCCGCCGTTAGAAAGGCCTCTGGAATCCTGCGGGGCAACCTTTGCCGGCAAGCAAAGCTTGCCTTTCGCGGGCGTGGCCCGCTCGCACAAGATCGGCTTTCAACATACCCGCAAGAATGTTCTTTGCATTGTATAAAATGGCTGAGCGGCATTCCGCTGGCGGCGCTTCGCTGGGTCAATAAAACGCGTCGACCACAAACAACCAGCCGCTGATCAGCGGCAGCAGGAGCAAAAAGAACAAGCCGTCCCAGCGCCAGGCCAGGGTGTAGGGCGAACGGCCGGTGAGCTGCGCCAGCACCATCATGGCGGCGGTGAACGGCGACGAGATCATCGCCAGGCTCCAGGCGCTCATCAGGGCCACGGCCAGCACCTGGGGCTCCAGGCCGATGGCGTGGGTGTCGGCGAACAGCCCGGCGATCAGCGTCACCGACACAATCGGGTTGAGCCCCACCTGGGCCAGCAGCAGCACGATCAACATCGCCGCTACCGCCGCCGGCGCGCCATGCAGGCCGGTGGCGATCAGCAGGTCGCCGAGCCACTGTTGATCCACCAGCGGAATCAGCAACCCGCCCAGGAACGCTGAGCCGCCCAGCACCGCGATCTCGTTCCGGCTGGCGCCGAAGATCAGCCGCGAATGCCGGCCCAGCAGGGTCACCGCCCGCACCACGCCGGTGCCGCCGCCCAGGCGCCGCCGCTGCACCGCCATCCAGCCCACCGCGCTCAGCGGGCAGGCGATCAGCACCGCCACCGGCAGCCGCACGTTCAGCGCCAAGCTGACCGCGAACACCAGCACGGTGATGCCCAGTGCCAGCAGGATAAAACGGTACAGCGGCCCCGAAGCGGGACGGCTCGTCGTGGGCGCGGTCAGGTGGCGGGGCCGGAGCAGCCAGTCCAGCGCCCAGCCGAGAAAGAACACCAGCCCGGCGGTGGGGAACGCCACCGGCGCGATGGTCGACCAGGTCAGCTGCGGCATGCTCGACAAGATTACCGCCAGGGTGATCCCCAACGGCGACACCAGCGGCGCCAGCGAAAAACCACGCAGCATCGCCATCATCATGCGCCGCTCGCGAATCGACTGGATCGCCTTAACACCGCCGGCGGCTTTCAGGCTGTTGCTGCGCTGCACCATGGCGCCGAACAGATTCAGCACACCGATATTGACGATCATGCCGAACAGGGCGCTGCCCAGCGACAGGGTAGGGTAGCGCCACGTCGGGCGCTGGCGGATCAGTACCTGCCCGGCGTCACGGATCAACCGCGAACGCATGGCGGACACCCGCAGCAAGCCCAGGGCGGACACGAAGGTAGCGAAGAAACAGAAGCGGTCCCAGGCGTCGAGCAGAATCGGCAGGGGCTGGTCATGGAATACCGCCACCGAGGCCGCCAGAGTCAGCGCCACCAGCTGCAGCCCCCGGGCCAGATAGCCCTGGCGGGGCCATTGGGTAATCAGATAAACCAAGAGTGCGGGCCGGGCTATCCATAGCCCGAACTCGCTGTCGGCGGTGAGCGCCATCAAGGTGCCGATCATGCAGATCGGCAGGGAAAATCTCAGCATTGTTATTTCACGGATCTTGTGGGAGCGGGCCCAGCCCGCGAAAGGGAGCGCAGCTCCCGGCAGGATCCCAGAGAGGTTGTTTATATCGCCATTAGAAAGGCCTCTGGAATCCTGCCGGCAAGCAGAGCTTGCCTTTCGCGGGCGAGGCCCGCTCGCACAAGCAAAGCCAGCTTGCCGCTAAGACGCGTCGCGAACCATGCCTCGGGCGATGACGATCTGCTGGATCTGGGTGGTGCCTTCGTAGATGCGGAACAAGCGAACGTCGCGGTAGAAACGCTCCACCGCGTACTCGGCCATGTAGCCGGCGCCGCCGTGAATCTG
>JBFJUC010000372.1:0-2492 GCA_041624875.1 Alcanivorax sp. | reverse complement strand
GGTTGCAAGTTGTTACCGCGCTTGTAGGAGCGGGGCCCGCTCGCACGAACCTCGCTTCGTAGAACCGTGGTTCAACCCGGCGCGGCCCCTCTGGAGAAACAACCTAGTATTCCAGCGTCACCGAGCCATCCCCATAGCGCCCCCGCAGGTCGTCCATCAGCGACTGATGCGGAATCACCTTCCAGTCGTCGCCCAGGGCCATGGCCGCGTCCGCCTCCCGGTGGGCCAGTTGCAGCGTCACCGGGGTGCCGCCGCCGCTGCCGTTGGCCCGGTACGGCGACAGGGTGCGCCCCAGGGTGTCGGGCAAAGCGTCTTCCACCGGCACCTTGACGCGCAAACGGCGGGCGAACATCTCCCGCGCCTGGCAGATGTCCATCACCTCGTCGGCGATCAGGTTGAAGCCGCCGGTGTAGTCGTCCATGCGCACACCGCCACGCACCACCAGCAAGGCGTCCTTCTGGATGCGCTCGCCGTATTGGGCGAAGGTACGGCCGAACACCGACACCTCCACGCGGCCGGTTTTGTCGTCCAGGGTGATAAAGCCCATGCGCTCGCCGCTGCGCTTGCTGCGGGTAATGCGCAGCGCCACCACCAGGCCGGCGACGGTGGCCGCCTCGCCTTTGGCGGTGGGTTGCAGGCTGTTCAGGCGGCTGCTCACGAACTGGCGCACCTCCCCTTCGAACTGGTCGATGGGGTGGCCGGTCAAGAACAGGCCCAGGGTGTCTTTCTCGCCGTTGAGGCGGATGTCGTCGTTCCAGTCACGGCCGGGCTTCCAGGCCACCGCCGTGGCCGGAGTGTGCTCATCCCCACCGCCGCCGAACAGATCCATCATGCCCGCTTCCTGGTTGCGGGCGTCCTGCTCGGCGGCGGCGATGGCGTCCGGCAAGGTCGCCATCAGCACGGCCCGGTCGCGGAAGTGCCGGTTAGGGCCCAGCTTGTCCAGGGCACCGGCACGCACCAGCGCCTCCAGCGAGCGCTTGTTGGTCTTCTTGAGGTCGATGCGCCGGCAGAAATCGAACAGGTCCTCGAAGGCGGTTTCTTCGCCGCCGCCGTCGCCGCGGGCGCTGACGATGGCCTCGATGGGGCCTTCGCCGAGGCCCTTGATGGCGCCCAGACCGTAAATAATGTCGCCTTCCGGATTGACCGTGAAGCGGTAGCCGCAGGAGTTCACGTCCGGCGGCAGGACCTTGAGGCCCATGTTTTTGCTTTCATCGATAAAGGTCACGACCTTATCGGTGTTCTGCATATCGGCGGAGATCACCGCCGCCATGAACTCGGCCGGGTAATGGGCTTTCAGCCAGGCGGTCTGGTACGCCACCAGCGCGTAGGCGGCGGAGTGGGATTTGTTGAAGCCGTAACCGGCGAACTTTTCCACCAGGTCGAAGATCTTCATCGCCAGGTCCGGCTCGATGCCTTTCTCCTTGGCGCCGGATTCGAAGATCTCGCGCTGCTTGGCCATTTCCTCGGGCTTTTTCTTACCCATGGCCCGGCGCAGCAGGTCGGCGCCGCCGAGCGTGTAGCCGGCCAGCACCTGGGCGATCTGCATCACCTGTTCCTGGTACAGAATCACCCCGTAGGTGGGCGCCAGGATCGGCTTGAGCCAGTCATGCTGGTACTTCACATCCGGGTAGGACACCGGCTCGCGGCCGTGCTTACGGTTGATGAAGTTGTCGACCATGCCGGATTCCAGCGGGCCGGGCCGGTACAGTGCCACCAGGGCGATGATGTCTTCGAACTGGTCGGGCTTGAGCTTTTTGATCAGCTCTTTCATGCCCTGGCTTTCCAGCTGGAACACGGCGGTGGTGTCGCCTTTTTTGAGCAGGTCGAAGCTGGGCTTGTCGTCCAGCGGGATGCGCTCGATGCTCAACGGCTCTTCGCCTTCCCGCTCGCGGCGCACATTGGCCGCTTTCACCGCCCAGTCGATAATGGTCAGCGTCTTCAGGCCGAGAAAGTCGAACTTCACCAGGCCGGCGGCTTCCACGTCGTCCTTGTCATACTGGGTGACCAGGTTGTCGCCGTTCTCGTCACAGTGCAGGGGCGCGAAGTCGGTGAGCTTGCCGGGGGCGATCACCACGCCGCCGGCGTGCTTGCCCACGTTGCGGGTCAGGCCCTCGAGCTTGAACGCCATTTCCATGATTTCGTTGGCGGATTCCTTGTCGGAATTGCCGTCGTCCTCGAGGAATTCGCGCAGCGGCTCTTCCTGCTCCAGGGCCGCTTTCAGAGTCATGCCCGGGGTACCCGGAATCATCTTGGAGAGCCGGTCCGCCAGGCCGTAGGGCTTGCCCTGCACCCGCGCCACGTCGCGCACCACCGCCTTGGCGGCCATGGTGCCGAAGGTGATGATCTGGCTCACCGCGTCACGGCCGTATTTGTCGGCCACGTAGTTGATCACCCGGTCGCGCTTCTCCATGCAGAAGTCGACATCGAAGTCGGGCATGGAGACCCGTTCCGGGTTAAGGAAGCGCTCGAACAGCAGATCGTACTGGATCGGG
>JBFJUC010000371.1:0-2511 GCA_041624875.1 Alcanivorax sp. | reverse complement strand
GCGGCTCGCCCTTCTTCTCCGCCTCGGCCAGCTTGCGGTTGTAGCCGGCGATATTACGCACGCCCACCGAGGCCATCAGACGGTAGCGGCGCTCCATTTCGCCGACGCCCCAGCGCAACGCACTGGCCGCCTCCTTCATGTCGGTGACCACCGGCGTGAGCAGATGGGGAATACCGTCATAGACCGCCAGTTCCAGCATTTTGGGGTCGATCAGGATCATCCGCACGTCTTCGGGGTTGGCCTTGAACATCAGCGACAGGAGCATGGCGTTCAGGCCCACGGATTTACCGGAACCGGTGGTGCCGGCCACCAGCAGGTGCGGCATCTTACCCAGGTCCGCCATCACCGGGTTACCGGAAATGTCCTTACCCAGGGCCAGGGTGAGCGGCGAACTGGCGTCGTCGAACATGCGCGAGCCGACCACCTCGGTGAGACGGATCATCTCGCGCTGCTCGTTGGGAATCTCGATGCCTACCGTGGTCTTGCCGGGAATCACTTCCACCACCCGCACGCTGATCACCGCCAGGGATCGCGCCAGGTCCTTGGCCAGGTTGCTGATCTTGGACACCTTGATGCCCGCCGCCGGCTGGATCTCGAAGCGGGTGATCACGGGGCCGGGCTGCACCGCCACTACTTCGGCGTCGACGTTGAAGTCCTTGAGCTTGATCTCAAGCAACCGCGACATGGCGTCCAGCGCTTCCTCGGAATAACCGCCCTTGCTGTGGTCGTCCACCGCGTCGAGCAGTTCCAGCGGCGGCAGATCACCGCTCACCTGGGCGGTGAACAGGGCGCGCTGTTTCTCTTTCTGCACGCGCTCGCTCTTCTCCACCGGTTTGGCCGGCTGGGCAATCTTGGGCGGGGTGCGGTTCTGCTGCTTCTTCTTCGCCTCGGTGACCACCTGGGCGCGCTTGTGACGCGCCTCCCGGGCGGCGTGACGCTCAGCGCGCTGTTCGCGCCGCTGGGCGAACCAGGCCGGCACTTTCTGGCCGATGCCCAGCACCAGGGCGCCCAGGCGTTCGGTGAGCACGATCCAGGACAGGTCGGTGAACACGGTGACGCCGATCAGGAACAGCGCCACCATCACCAAGGTGCCGCCCAGGGCGTTGAACGCCGCCAGGGAGGCCTGGCCGACCACCTGGCCGAGAATGCCGCCGGCGTCCTCGGGCAGCGACAGGCCGACGCCGGAAAAGTGCATGTAGGCCAGCGCGGTGCCGCTCATCATGGTCAGCACGAAGCCCACCAGTCTCAGGCTGAACAGGGGCCAGCTGCCGGCCAGCCCGGCGTGTCGTTCGCGCAGCACCTTGAAGGCCCAGAACGCCACCAGCACCGGGAACACATAGGCCATGTAGCCGAACAGGCCGAGCAGCAGATCGGCGCAGAAGGCGCCCGCGCGCCCGCCGGCGTTCTGCACTTGGCCAGCGTCGCCCACATAGGACCAGCCCGGATCACCGCCGTCGTAGGTGATCAGAGCCAGCAGCAGATACAGCGACAGGGCGATCAGCGCGATCACCATGCCTTCCATCAGGCCTTTCTTGAGATGGCGGGAAAACCCGGACGGTTTCGCGCCGGCGGCTGCCTTGGTCACTCGAGACCTCTTACGTTGGTCAAACCCATTTCTTAGGAATCCTTCCTAAAGAGCTGAAATTACAAGGATTGTAGTCAATCCGGACGCCATGAACCAGCGGCGACGCCACGCACCGCGCGGCCCGGAGTCCGACCTTGGCATTCCCTATCGAAGTCATAGAGTGTACGCCCTTCACGACCGATGGGATTTATTGTAGTTTGCTTCCGCCTTGAAAGGTGGCATGCAAGCCACAACTATTGCCCAATCAGCCGGACGGCCCCCGCGGCCCGCGGCAACTATTCTGAATTCGTGGTGGAGGAATCAATGAGCGACGCGCAGCACCATCGACTGATCATCCTGGGTTCCGGCCCGGCCGGCTACACCGCGGCGGTGTACGCCGCCCGTGCCAACCTGAAACCCGTGGTGATCACCGGCATCGAGCCCGGCGGCCAGCTCACCACCACCACCGAAGTGGACAACTGGCCCGGTGACGTGGAGGGCCTGCAGGGTCCGGACCTGATGGTGCGCATGCAGCAGCACGCCGAGCGCTTCGAAACCGAGATTGTCTACGACCACATCCACACCGTAAACATCAACGACCGCCCGTTCGTACTGGAAGGCGATTCCGGCACCTACACCTGCGACGCGCTGATCATCGCCACCGGTGCCTCCGCCATGTACCTGGGGCTTGAATCCGAGCAGGCGTTCCAGGGCAAGGGCGTGTCCGCCTGCGCCACCTGCGATGGTTTTTTCTATCGCGGCCAGAAAGTGGCGGTGATCGGCGGCGGCAACACCGCCGTGGAGGAAGCGCTGTATCTGTCCAACATCGCCGAGGAAGTGGTGCTGGTGCACCGCCGTGACAAACTGCGCGCCGAGAAAATTCTGCAGGACAAGCTGCTCGCCAAGGACAACATCAAGGTGATGTGGGACCACACTCTGGACGAAGT
>JBFJUC010000370.1:0-2515 GCA_041624875.1 Alcanivorax sp. | reverse complement strand
GGGTGATCACGGAGATAAAACTATTGCGGGCCCGGGCGCCGGTATAGCGCAGACCCACGAACAGGGCAAAGGGTCGAAACATGGCGCGCATTTAAGCACTAAAACGGCGGCCTGTGCCAGTCGCTTTGTGACCACTATCCGCGACCACGAAACCGCGATTTGATTCAATTCCGGTACCACAAAAAATCGTCAAAGCGGGCGGCGGCGCGGGCAAGGCTAACACCGTTTTACTTGAACAGAGGTTCATGCTGTCCGTACTATCAGTACCGGATTATCCAAGGGGGAAAGGTAATGGGAAAGATTTTCACGGCGTTGGCATTGGCGGCCACGGTGTACTGGCCGGCCACGACGCTGGCCGCGTCGGACCAGGACGTGCCCGGTCGCGGCATGAGCAAGGCCGAGGTGCGCGCGCAATTCGGCGAGCCCCGGCAAACCCGGGCGTCGGTGGGTAATCCGCCGATCACTCGCTGGGACTACGACGGCTTCAGTGTCTATTTCGAAAACGACACCACCCTGCACAGCGTGTGCGAAAAGAACCGCGCGCCGGCGGCCGAGCCGTCCCCGGCCGGCGACGCGCCGGGCCAGGCGCCGCAAGCGCATTCCACCCTGGAAGCCGAAGTAGGCGTTTCGCCGGCCAACGGTGAAGAACCGCCGACGGTCGAGGAAGAGCAGGAAACCAACATCGAAGTGGAAACCTTTGATCCGCCGCGTAACAAAGAGGAAGAGGACGACGAGGCCAGCTCCGAATCCGATTCCGCGCCGGGCAGCACCGCGGTGCGCGCCAAAGCGGAGGGCGCCGAGGAGCGGGCCGAGAAGGATTCCGAGGAACGTGCCGAAGACGACGCCGAGGACGAGACCCGGGAGCGCTCCGATGACGGTACCTCGGACGACGCGGCCGAAGGTGATAAAGCAAGCGACGGACGTTTCCGCTTCGATCCGGCCACCGGCCGCATTGTCGTGGACGACGCCCAGGAAGACCAGGACAGTGACTGATCATCAGCACGACGGGCGCCGCCTGTTACCGGAATGGTATCCCCAATGGGGCATCCTGCTGGCCTGGCCCGACGAACACACCGATTGGGTCGGCCGGCTGTCCCCGGCACGCGACACCTATCTCGCCCTGATCATGGCGCTGCTCGACCACGAAGCGGTGCTGCTGGTATGCCGCGACAGTGAGGCGGCGGAGACTGCCCGTACCCTGATCCACGACAGCGGCGCCGACAGCCGCCGGCTGCGCATCCGCATCGCCGACTACAACGACACCTGGGCACGGGATTTCGGCCCCATCGCCGTGCGGGAAAACGGCGCTCCGGTGTTGCTGGATTTCCGCTTCACCGGCTGGGGTGGCAAATTCGAAGCCGACCTCGACGACCGGCTCAATCGCGCCCTGCCCTGGCGCGTCACCCTGCATACGCAGGACCTGGTCCTGGAAGGCGGCGCCATCGACACCGACGGCCACGGCCATCTGCTCACCACCCGCGCCTGTCTGCGCAACACCAACCGCAACCCGGCACTGGACGAGGCGACGCTGGAGAGCCGGCTGCGGGAATCCCTGGGCGTGGACACCATCTGGTGGCTCGACCATGGCCATCTGGAAGGCGACGACACGGACGCCCATGTGGATACGCTGGCGCGCTTTGTGAACGCCACCACCCTCGCCTATGTGCACTGCGACGACCCCGACGACAGCCATTACCCGGCGCTGTCGGCGATGGCCGCGCAATTGCGCGAGCTGGCCGGCCGCGAAGGGCTCGACCTGGTGCCGCTGCCCATGGCCCGCGCCCAGTACAGCGACGACGGCGAGCGGCTGCCGGCCACCTACGCCAACTTCCTGATCACCAACCGCAAGATCCTGGTGCCGCTGTACGATTGCGACACCGATGACGCTGCGCTGAAGGCCTTCGCCGCCGTGGCCGGCGAGCGCCAGGTGCAGGGCATCCCCTGCCGGCCGCTGATCGAACAGGGCGGCAGCCTGCATTGCATCACCATGCAACTGCCCGAGGGTGTGCTGGCCTGAGCCGGAAACTGCTATCCTTTTCACAACGCCGACTTTCCAAAACCGCACCGGAAGAGACACCCACATGCGCGTTGCCGTGATACAGCAACAGAACACCGCCGACCTGGACGCCAACCTGGCCCGTTCCATGGACAAGATCCGCGAGGCCGTGGCCCAGGGGGCCCAGCTGGTGATGCTCCAGGAGCTGCACCGCAGCCTGTATTTCTGCCAGAGCGAGGACACCGCCATGTTCGACCTGGCGGAAACGGTACCCGGCCCCAGCACCGACGCGTTGGGGGCGCTGGCCCGGGAACTACAGGTGGTGATTGTCGCCAGCCTGTTCGAGAAACGCGCCACCGGCCTCTACCACAACACCGCCGTGGTGCTGGAAAGCGACGGCCATCTCGCCGGGCTGTACCGCAAGATGCACATCCCCGACGACCCGGGCTTCTACGAGAAGTTTTATTTCACCCCCGGCGACGCCACCTTCAACGCCGGCCATTCCGGGTTCACGCCGAT
>JBFJUC010000369.1:0-2515 GCA_041624875.1 Alcanivorax sp. | reverse complement strand
GCGCGCTCCATGGATGAAGGCATCAAACTGGCCGAGGAGATCGGCTACCCGCTGGTGGTGCGTCCTTCCTACGTGCTTGGTGGCCGGGCCATGGAGATCGTCTACAACGAGGCGGAACTGCGCAGCTACATGAACAACGCGGTGAGTGTCTCCAACGACTCGCCGGTACTGTTGGACCGCTTCCTGGATGACGCCATCGAAGTCGACGTGGACGCCATCTGCGACGGCACCGACGTGGTGATCGGTGGCATCATGCAGCACATCGAGCAGGCCGGCGTGCACTCCGGTGACTCCGCTTGCTCTTTGCCGCCATATTCTCTGGGCAAGGATGTGCAGGACGTAATGCGCGAGCAGTCCGCCGCCATGGCCCTGGAGCTGGGCGTGGTGGGCCTGATGAACGTGCAGTTCGCGGTCAAGGGCGACGAAGTCTATGTGTTGGAAGTGAACCCGCGCGCCTCGCGCACGGTGCCCTATGTGTCCAAGTGCATCGGCGTGTCCCTGGCCAAGGTGGCGGCGCGCTGCATGGCCGGCACCTCGCTCAAGGAGCAGGGTTTCACCGAGGAAGTGACACCGCGGCATTACTTCGTTAAGGAGGCGGTGTTCCCGTTCGCCAAGTTCCCCAAGGTGGACCCGATTCTCGGCCCGGAAATGAAATCCACCGGCGAGGTGATGGGCATTGGCGCCACCTTCGCGGAAGCCTTCGGCAAGGCGTCCCTGGGCGCCGGCGAACGGCTGCCCAACGGCGGCACCGCCTTTATCTCGGTACGCGACGCGGACAAAAACGCCGCCGTGGACGTGGCCCGCTCACTGATCCGTCATGGTTTCCGGCTGGTGGCTACCCGCGGCACCGCGCGCATGCTCTCCGAGGCCGGGCTGGACGTGAAGCCGGTCAATAAAGTGCTGGAAGGGCGCCCGCATATCGTCGACATGATCAAGAACGACGAGGTGGCTTTGATCGTCAACACCACCGAAGGCAAGCAGGCGATCCGTGATTCCTTTGCGATTCGCCGGTCCGCCCTGCAGCACAAGGTGTTTTACACCACCACCATCACGGCGGCCCACGCGGTGTGCCAGGCGATGGCCATCAGTGGCGAACCCGAAGTTCGCCGGCTGCAGGACCTGCACGCCGAAATGCATTAGCCGTAAGTCGCCTCGGGGCCGTCCCCGGGGCGGACCCAAGGAAGACATTAAGAGGTTAATACTATGCAACGTGTTCCCATGACCACCGCGGGCGCCGAGGCCCTGCGTAAGGAACTCGATCAGCTTAAAAAGGTGGACCGCCCGCGTATTTCCGCCGCCATCGCCGAAGCCCGCGAGCACGGCGATCTTAAGGAAAACGCGGAGTACCACGCGGCGCGCGAGCAGCAGGGGTTCTGCGAAGGCCGGATCCAGGACATCGAGAGCAAGCTGTCCAACGCCCAGATCATCGACATCACCAGCATCCAGAACACCGGCAAGGTGATTTTCGGCGTCACCGTGACCATCGTCGACGTGGACTCGGATGAAGAGAAGGTCTATCAGATCGTCGGCGACGACGAAGCGGACATCAAAAGCGGCAAGCTGAGTGTCAACTCACCCATCGCCCGCGGCCTGATTGGCCGGGAAGAAGGGGATACGGTGCAGATCGACACCCCCGGTGGCACCAAGGAATACGAAGTCGACAAGGTCGAGCACCGCTAAGGCGCCGGCGTCCTCAGACGTCGGCGCGCAGCACGTTCGAGAGTTTCGGGTCCGGCTTGGCGGCGGCCCGGTACAGCAGCGCAATATTGCCGATGCGCTGTACCAGGTCGGCGCCGGTGCTTTCGCACAGGCTCTCCACCATGCCGGCGCGTTGCTCCCGGGTGGAGGCGTTGATCTTCACTTTGATCAGTTCGTGGTCCTCAAGGCGGCCCTCCAGTTCTTCCAGGAAGGTTTCCGTGAGGCCCTTGTCACCGGAAATCAGCACTGGCTTCAGGTGATGGCCGATACGACGCAGGCGTTTCTTGTCCTGTTGGCTCAAAGGCATGGTGTTCTCCAAAAACGGAGCGCTATTCTAGAGTCTGTTCACTCTATTTGCATCCGGCAGGCGTAGCCATGGCGAAATCGAAAAGCAGCCAGCGTTGGCTCAAAGAGCACTTCGACGACCACTGGGTGACCCGCGCCCAGGCCGAGGGCTACCGCTCCCGGGCCAGTTTCAAGCTGCTGGAAATCCATGAAAAGGACAAACTCTTCCGCCCCGGCATGACGGTTCTCGACCTCGGCGCGGCGCCGGGTGGCTGGTCCCAGGTGGCCGGCCGCCTGGTCGGTTCACGGGGCACTGTCGTGGCCAGCGATATTCTCGCCATGGATGCGATTCCCGATGTCACCTTCGTGCAGGGCGATTTCCGGGAGCAGGCGGTCTACGAGCAAATCGTGGCGCACCTCAATGGGCGCAAAGTCGACCTTGTATTGTCCGACATGGCCCCCAATATGAGTGGTAACAAGGCGGTGGATCTGCCGCGCTCCATGTATCTGGCCGAGCTGGCCCTGGACATGG
>JBFJUC010000368.1:0-2524 GCA_041624875.1 Alcanivorax sp. | reverse complement strand
GGTGCTCGCGGAGCACGGCGGCGTGGATATTCTGGTCAACAACGCCGGCCGCTCGATCCGCCGCTCGGTGATGCACAGCCTGGACCGCTTCCACGACTATCAGCGCACCATGCAACTGAACTATTTCGGCGCCATCCGCCTGGCGATGAACCTGATCCCCGCCATGCAGGCCCGCGGCCAGGGGCATGTGATCAACGTCTCCACCATGGGCGTGCAGAGCGCCCCGGCGCGCTTCTCCGCCTACCTGGGCTCCAAATCGGCGCTGGAGGGCTGGACCCTGGCGGCCCAGAACGAGCTGGTGCACACCGGCGTGGAATTCACCCTGATGAACTATCCGCTGGTGCGCACGCCGATGATCGCGCCCACCGCCATTTACCGCTACGTCCCGGCTATGAGCGAAGAGCGCGCCGTGGACTGGCTGTGCGAGGCGATCGTCACCCGACCGAAACGCAAGGTACCGACGTTCGGTCTGGCCTCTCAGGTGATGTACCAGGTACTGCCGAAAACCTCCGAGCTGATTGTTAACACCACCTTCCAGCTACTGCGCGACAAACCCCGCTGAGCCGCATCACGCCCCCGCTTGACCCAGCCCGCAGCGTGCCACTGTGGTCCGGGTCAAGCGCCGTAGCGGGGAACGCCCCACACTGCCGGCATGGCTGATCAAACCTCTCTCACCCACAATCCCACCGCCCGGGCGCTGACCGCGTCGCTGTTTCCCGCCGGCCGACGGCTGCCGGCGGCGGACGCCGACACCCTGCTCACCCGCGTCGGCGAGCACGCCCTGTTGGCGCGGGCTCTGCGCCTCGGCCTGCTGTGGCTGGATGCCCGTCACCTGATCCGTCACGGCCGTCGTTTCCACCGCGGCGCCCCGCCCCACCGGGCCCGTTTCCTTGAGCGACTGTCCGGCACGCCGGTGTCCGGCAAACTGCTGCGCGCCGTGAGCCTGCCGCTCAAGGCGCACTACGTCTTTGATCGCGAAGTCGAAGCCCGCACCGGCTGCCGGCCCCCGGTGCAACTGCCTAGCCAGGTGGAGCATTTTCGCTGGCAACAGCAGATCACCGCCGCCGGGGACTGCGACGACGATATGGACCTGGAAGCGGACGTGGTGGTGATCGGCAGCGGCGCCGGCGGCGCGGCGGCCGCCTACGAACTGGCCAGCCGCGGCCTCGCCGTGGTGATCGTGGAAGAAGGCCAGTACTACGACCGGTCCCACTTTAGCGGCCGGCTCACCGAGGTGATTCCCAAACTGTACCGGGCCATGGGCAGCAACTGCGCCACTGGCAACACCGTTATTCCAGTGCCAGTGGGCCGCAACGTGGGCGGCACCACCACCATCAATTCCGGCACCTGCATGCGCACGCCGGAGGAGGTGCTGGCCGACTGGCAGGCCCGAGGGCTGGGCGATTTCAGCCCGGCGCAAATGATCCCCTGGTTCGAACAGGTGGAAGAGGTACTCAAGGTGCAAGCCGCCAAACCGGAACATGTGGGGGCCATCGGTGACGTCATTGATCGCGGCGCCGAGGCCCTGGGTTTCCGACAGCGGCACCCGCTTAACCGCAACGCCGAGGGCTGCGACGGCCAGGGGCTGTGCCAGTTCGGCTGCCCCACCGACGCCAAGCAATCCACCAATGTGAGTTATATCCCGCGGGCTCTGGAGCGCGGGGCCTTCCTGTTCTCGGGGTTTCGGGCGGAGCACCTGCACTGGCACGGCGACCGGGTCACCGGCATGACCGCGCGGGGCCGCAACCGGGACGGCCGTTCGATCCGTTTGACGGTGAAAAGCCGCGCCGTGGTGGCGGCCATGGGGACGTTCTTTACGCCGCTGTTTCTGCGCGACCAGGGCATCCGCAACCGTCACCTGGGCCGCCATCTCACGCTGCACCCGGCCGGGGTGGTCAACGCGCTTTTCCCGGACCAGGACTTCGCCAACAGCCGCAGCATTCCGCAGGGTTTCGGCGTCACCGACTGGGGCAAGGACGGCTTGATGTTCGAGGGCGGCAGCGTACCACTGGCGGGACACAGCCTGCTGAACAATCTGTACGGCGAGGACTGGGTGCGCTTCACTGAGGACTACCAGCACACCGCCTACTTCGGTTTCATGATCCGCGACACCTCCCAGGGGCGGGTCCGGCGCGGGCCGCACCGTGACTGGCCGCTGATCCGCTACCGCCTGAACGACCGCGACTTCGCCCGGTTTCTGCGCGGCGTGGACACGCTGGCACGGATCTATTTCGCCGCCGGCGCCCGTGAGGTTCTGGTGCCGGGCCTGGATGGCCTGCGGCGCCTGCACAGTGTGGCGGAGCTGGAGCACTTTCTGGCCGGCCCGCTCAAACCCCGCGACTTCCTGATCACCGCCTATCACCCACTGGGCACCGCGCGCCTGGGACGGGACGCGGACGACGGCGTCTGCGATGCGCACCACCGGGTCCATGACCGCCAGGGCCTTTATGTCATGGACGGCTCGGCGGTGCCTTCCAGCCTGGGCACCAATCCCCAGGTCACCATTATGGCCCTGGCCAGCCGG
>JBFJUC010000367.1:0-2528 GCA_041624875.1 Alcanivorax sp. | reverse complement strand
GTCACGGGGATAATGCACGGCGGTGGGCAGGTTGATGATCGGCACGCCGCGCCAGTGCAGGCGCACCAGCACTTCGCAGTCGAATTCCATGTGCCGGCCCAGGCGCTCCTGCTCGAGCAGGGCCAGGGTCGGCGCCAGCGGATACACCCGGAAGCCGCACAGGGCGTCGCGGATGTCCAGGGACAGGGTGTTCACCCACACCCAGAAATGCGACAGATAGCGGCCGTAGAGCCGGCTTTTCGGCACCGAGCGGTCGTACACCGGGATGCCGGTGATCAGTGCGTCCGGCCGGGCCTCGGCCTGGCGCAAGAAGGCGGGCAGGTCGGCCAGATCGTGTTGCCCGTCGGCGTCCACTTGCAGGGCATGGCTGAAGCCGCGGCGGCCGGCTTCGCGCAGCCCGGTCATCACCGCCGCGCCTTTGCCGCCGTTGCGCGGGCGGCGCACCAGGCTGAGCTGCTCCGGGGTGGCGGCGGTGAGTTCGCGCAGATGCTCGGCGCAGTCCGCGTCGCTGCCGTCGTCCACCAGGATCACCGGCAGCCCGTGGGGGCGCAGTTGATCCAGCACCGGGCCGATGCCATGGCGGTGGTTGTAGACCGGAATCACGATGCAGGGCCGCATCAGGCGGGCTCCTTGAAAGCCAGGCGGCCGCTGCTGTGCGGGCCGCGCGGTGAATGGAAAGCGAACGCCAGCTTACCGGTGGCGGGCTTCCAGTCCAGCGTCAGGTGTACCTCCTGGCCCGGTAGAATCAAGTTATTGAACTTGATCACTTCCAGATGGGTCGGCCCCGCCGGCAGCGGGAAATAACGGCGGCCGAGCCCTTCTGCCCAATCGATCTGCACCACGCCGGGCAACACGCCCTGGGCCTCGAAGTGACCCCGGAACCAGGGCAGGTCGGTATCCACCCGCAGGGTCAGCGTCAGGCCCCGGTCGTCGGTAACGCTGTTCTGAATTTCCGGGAGCTGTTGCCGGCTGCTGGTGAACAGGGCCTGCAGCGCGGCCATCGGCACCTTGCCTTGGGCGGTTTCCGGCAGCCGTGCCACCAACCGCCAGCGCCGGGGAACCGCCAATGGCTCCAGAGTGGCGGCCAGGTGCTCGCGCAAGGCGGTGGTGACGGCGGCGCGGCCCTGGTCGTCGAGTTGCCGCTCGCCGGCCGGCGTCAGCACCAGCACCGCCCCCAGGCGCTGCTCGCCCCACGGTTGCAGCACGCGCGCCTCGGCCACCGCCGGGTGGTCGGCGAGTGCCTGCTCGACCTGCGCCAGGGCGACACGTTTTTCTTCGACTTTGACGATCCGGTCGCGGCGCCCGCCGAGGCGGAAGCGCCGCTCACCGAGCAGTTCCAGGTGATCGTCCAGCGCCGCCTCGCCGCCGTCCACATGCGGGGACGCAAGGCGGGTGTGGTCAGCCTGCTGGGTCAGGACGAGCCCGGGCAACAGCGTCCAGGGGCCATCGTCGGGGGGCTGGCGGCGCCAGCCTATGCCACCGGTTTCACTGGAGCCGTACACCTCGGTGGCGGGCACTCCGGCATGGGCGGCCAGATGCGAGGCGCTGTCCGCCGGCAGTGGGCCGCCGGAAGAAAAGACGGCCCGGGGCGGTTGAGCGGGGTGCCAGGGCAGGTCGTCGCGCAGGCGTTTCAGGTGCGCCGGGCTGGCCACCCATACCAGGGGGCGTTGCGCGGCCAGCCGCAGAATGCCGGCCGGGTCCTGGAACGCCTCGCTGTGCAAAGGTCGGCCGGCGGACAGCGGCCATAGCAGCCGGAACAGCAGGCCATAGATGTGCTGGTGGCTGACGGTGCCGACGAACAGTGCGTCGCCGAGCCCGGCACCGAACGCGGCTTCCAGCGTGTTCAGCTCGTTGAGCAGATGCCGGTAGCGCTTGAAGATCGGTTTGGGGTGACCGTTGGAGCCGGAGGTGAAGATCACCAGCTCGGTGTCCGGGTCGGTATCGCCCAGCGGGGCCTGGGCACTCGTATCCAGGCGTTCGGCGGTGGGCCAGTCGCCGGCGAACGCCTGGCAGTAGGCCGTAAGCGCTTTGCCGGTGGCGGGCTGATTGTCGCCCGACAGCCAGGCCCGTTTGCCGGCCTGCCAGAGGGCAAGCAGGGTCACCAGGGCCGGGTAGCCGTGATGATAAAAGACCGCCCAATCGTGGGCCGGATGCGCCTGCAGGGCGGCTGTGCGTTGCGCCACGTCCCGGCGCAGGCGGTCGCCGTCCAGCATGGCTCCGGCGTGCCAGGCCACCGGTGCGCTCGGTGCCAGGCTGTGGAACAGTGCGGTCAGGTCGTGGGTCAGGGACGTCATCAGGGCTGGCGTTTTCGCAAGTGGGTTCGGCACAACAGCTCGACGGCGAACAGGCTGCCCATCAGCAGATAGGCGATAAAGCCGTTGTACAGTGTCCAGGTCGCCAGGCTGGTGAACAAGGCGGTGTACAGCGCCACGCTGCCGTTAAGCACGAAGAACAGGCACCAGAGCTGGGTGACGCGGCGCGTATAGCGTACCCCCTCCGGCGGCAGGTCCGGTTCGCGCAGGCGTGCC
>JBFJUC010000366.1:0-2531 GCA_041624875.1 Alcanivorax sp. | reverse complement strand
GGTGCAGGAGGTGATGGCGGCGATGATCACCGCGCCGTCGGGCATTTCGCCCTCTTTCTCTTCCCAGGCACCGGCCACGCCGCGCGCCGCCAGGTCCGACGCCGGCAGCAGCGCGTGCGGGTTGGACGGGCCGGCCAGGTTGCGGCCCACCGAGGACAGGTCGAATTTCAAAACCCGCTCGTAGTCCGCGCCCTTGAGAGCGTCCGCCCACAGGCCGGTCTCCTTGGCGTACTTCTCCACCAGGGCCACCTGCTCGTCTTCGCGACCGGTGAGTCTCAAGTAATCCAGCGTGTTGTCGTCAATAAAGAACATGCCGGCGGTGGCGCCGTATTCCGGGGTCATGTTGGCGATGGTGGCGCGGTCGCCCACGGACAGGCTGTCGGCGCCTTCGCCGAAGAACTCCAAATAGGCCCCCACGACCCGTTCCTTACGCAGAAACTCGGTGATCGCCAGCACCAGGTCGGTGCCGGTGATGCCGGGCTTGAGTTTGCCGGTCAATTCCACACCGACGATGTCGGGCAGGCGCATCATCGACGGATTGCCCAGCATCACGTTTTCCGCTTCCAGGCCGCCCACGCCCACGGAGATCACGCCCAGCGCATCCACCATCGGGGTGTGGCTGTCGGTGCCCACACAGGTATCCGGATAGGCGACCCCTTCGCGCACCTGAACCACCGGCGACATCTTCTCCAGATTGATCTGGTGCATGATGCCGTTGCCCGGCGGGATCACGTCCACGTTATCAAAGGCGGTCTTGGTCCAGTTGATAAAGTGGAAGCGGTCCTCGTTGCGGCGGTCTTCCACCGCCCGGTTCTTCTCGAAGGCGCCCTCCTCGAAACCCGGGTGTTCCACCGCCAGGGAGTGATCGACGATCAACTGGGTGGGCACCACCGGGTTGATCTTGGCCGGGTCCCCGCCCTGCTCGGCGATGGTGTCACGCAGGCCGGCCAGATCCACCAGTGCGGTCTGGCCAAGAATGTCGTGGCACACCACCCGCGCCGGGTACCAGGGAAAATCCAGGTCCCGCTTACGCTCGATCAGCTGTTTCAGCGAATCCGTCAGCGCCGACGGCTCACAGCGGCGGACCAGCTGCTCGGCGAGAATGCGGGACGTGTACGGCAGCTTGTCGTAGGCGCCGGGCTGGATCGCGTTCACCGCGGCTTGGGTATCGAAGTAGTCCAGATCCGTGCCTGGAAGGCGTTTGCGGTATTCGGTGTTCATGCCTGGGAGTACCTGAGTAAAAAATGGGTAGTGCGGGGCGAGTACGGCGGACGTTCACTGACGGCGAACGCCCGGCCGTTCTCGTTCAAGGTGTGGCTTATCGCTCGGCGATCGGCGTGACCTTGCGCAATTCCGGGCCGGTGTAATCGGCACTGGGACGGATAATGCGGTTGTCCGCGCGCTGCTCGAACACATGGGCGGCCCAGCCGGTCAGGCGGCTCATCACGAAGATGGGCGTGAACAGCTTGGTGGGAATGCCCATGAAGTGATAGGCGGACGCGTGGAAAAAGTCGGCGTTACAGAACAGCTTCTTCTCACGCCACATCACTTCCTCGCAACGTACCGACACCGGGTACAGGGTGGTGTCGCCCACGTCCTCGGCCAGTTTTTCCGCCCAGTGCTTGATGATCGCGTTACGCGGGTCGGACTCGGTGTAAATGGCGTGGCCGAAGCCCATGATCTTCTCTTTGCGCTCGAGCATGCCGAGCATGCCTTTCTCGGCGTCGTCGGCGTCGCTGAACTTTTCGATCATGGCCATCGCCGCTTCGTTGGCGCCGCCGTGCAGCGGGCCGCGCAGGCTGCCGATGGCGCCGGTGACACAGCTGTGAATATCGCTGAGCGTGGACGCGCAAACGCGGGCGGTGAAGGTGGACGCGTTGAATTCGTGCTCCGCGTACAGGATCAGCGACACGTTCATCACCGTTTCATGCAGCTCATTGGGCTTCTCGCCGCGCAGCATGTGCAGGAAGTGAGCGCCGATCGAATCGTCGTCGGTCTCGGTCTCCACGCGCACGCCGTCATGGCTGAACCGGTACCAATAGCAGATGATGCTGGGGAACGCGGCCAGCATGCGGTCGGCCTGATCGTCCTGTTGGTCGAAGCTGGTCTCGGTTTCCAGATTGCCGAGCATGGAGCAGCCGGTGCGCATCACATCCATTGGGTGGGCGTTCTTGGGTACCTGCTCGAGCACTTCCTTGAGCGCTTGGGGCAGCCCGCGAAGCCCCTTCAGCTTGGTCTTGTAAGCGTCCAGCTCGCTCTGGTTTGGCAGCTCGCCCTTGAGGATCAGGTACGCCACCTCTTCGAACTGGCAGTTCTCCGCCAGATCCTTCACGTCGTAGCCGCGATAGGTCAGGCCGGAGCCGGATTTGCCCACCGTGGAGAGCGCGGTTTTGCCCGCTACCTGGCCACGCAGGCCGGCGCCGCCAACTTTCTTCTCTGCCATCGTCGTTTTCCTCTGCTCAAGAAGTGAAACACTGCCGGCCCGGCGTGACCGGGCACCAGGTGCCGTCACCGGCCGGCAGCGGGTTGAT
>JBFJUC010000365.1:0-2536 GCA_041624875.1 Alcanivorax sp. | reverse complement strand
GGGCCCGGAGCGCACCGAAGCGGAACAGTACCGGGAAGCCCGCGAATCCATGGAGTCGAATAACTACGTGACCGCCGTGGACCGGCTCAAGGAGCTGGAGGCGCGCTTCCCCTATGGCCGCTACGCGGAGCAGGCGCAGCTGGAGCTGATCTACTCGCAATTCCGCCTGCAGGACTACCCGCAAACCGTGGTCGCCGCCCAGCGCTTCATGCGCAGCTACCCGGCCCACCCGCGCCTGGACTACGCGCTCTATATGCGTGGCCTGGCCAACTTCTACATGGAACGGGGCTTCTTCGATTCCATGATGAACACCGACAAGTCCGCCCGCGACCTGTCGTCCGCGCGCGATGCCTTCGAGGATTTCGAACGCCTGGTGACCCGCTTCCCGGACAGCGAATACAGCGAGGACGCCCGCGCCCGCATGGTGTTCATCCGCAACGAGTTTGCCCGTCATGAGCTGCACGCGGCCCGTTATTATGCGCGGCGCGGCGCCTACATCGCGGCCATTGGCCGTGCCAAATACGTGGTCCAGCACTACCAGCAGACGCCGATGGTGCCGGAAGCCCTGGCGATCATGGTGAAAGGTTATGAACGGCTGGACCGTCCGGCTCTGGCGGATAAGAGCCGCCGCGTGTTGGCGGACAACTGGCCGGACAGCGAGTACCTGGAAGACGACAACCAGGTGGACCTGGCCTGGTGGCCGAACGAGAACAAGGGCATTCTCAGCCTGCTGACGTTCGATTTGCTGTAGAGCCTTGATACCGGACGCTGAACCGATGGAAAAAGCCCGCTCAGGCGGGCTTTTTCACATCTGGTGTCCGGCGTTTAATCACCGGGTCGCCAACCGTTGGTGATCGGGTAGCGGCGGTCCTTGCCGAAAGCGCGGCGACTGACCCTGGGGCCCACCGCCGCCTGGCGGCGCTTGTATTCGTTGCGGTCGGTGAGCTTCACCACCCGGTACACGGTGTCGCGGTCAAAGCCGTCGCGGATCACCGCCTCGGCGCTCATATCCTGCTCCACGTAGCGTTCCAGAATCGCATCCAATTCGTCGTAACCGGGCAGTGAATCCGAATCCACCTGGTCCGGCGCCAGCTCCGCCGACGGCGGCCGGGTAATCACCCGCTCGGGGATGATCTCGCTGCCCGCTTTCTGGTTGCGCCAGCGCGCCACCCGGTACACCCAGGTCTTGAACACGTCCTTGAGCACCGAGAAGCCGCCGGCCATGTCGCCGTAAAGAGTGGCGTAGCCCACCGCCATTTCGCTCTTGTTGCCGGTGGTCAGCACCACCGACCCGTTCTTGTTGGACAGCGCCATCAGCAACACGCCTCGGCAGCGCGCCTGCAGATTTTCCTCGGTGGTGCCCGGCTGACTGCCGGCGAACGCGTCCTCAAGGATTGACATAAAGCCGTTGAACGCGGGTTCAATCGGCAGCGACCGGTAATGAACCCGCAGGGCTTTGGCTTGCTGTTCCGCGTCTTCGATACTGATGTCGGCGGTATAACGGAACGGCATCATTACCGCCTCGACCCGGTCGGGGCCGAGGGCGTCCACGGCCACCGCCAGCGTCAGCGCGGAATCGATGCCACCGGACAACCCCAGCAATGCTCCCTTGAAACCGTTCTTGTTGACGTAATCACGGGTGGCCAGCACCAGGGCCCGATACAGGCTCTCTTCGTCTTCCGGCACCGGCAGCAGTTCGCCGCGCACTTTCAGCGCGCCGCCTTCGCGCCCCAGATCCACCGGCACCAGGGCCTCCTCGAAGCTGGCCCCCTGCACGCACACGCCGGCCTCGCCATCCACCACGAAGGACGCGCCGTCAAAGACCAGTTCGTCCTGACCGCCCACCAGGTTGCAATAAAGCACCGGCAGACCGGTTTCCCGGGCGCGGGCGCACACCTGATCGCGGCGTTCACCAGGCTTGCCGGCGCGGAACGGCGACGCGTTCAGGTTCACAATACAGGTGGCGCCGTCCCGGGCGGCCTGGGCCGCCGGGCCCTCGAACCAAATGTCCTCGCAAATAGTGATGGCCAGGCGCTCCTTACCCAACTCGAACACGCAGCTCTGGTCACCGGGCTGAAAGTAGCGCTTTTCATCGAACACCCGGTAATTGGGCAGGCATTGCTTGAAGTACTCGTGGCGGGGGCGGCTGTCCCCCGGGAACAGCACACCGGCGGCGTTGCGGCGCAGGCCATTGCGTACCGCCGGGTAGCCCAGCACCACCGGCACCTCGATACGTTCGCCGATGTGCGCCAAAGCGTCATCAACCCGGCTGTTCAGGCTGGGACGCAGCAGCAGATCCTCCGGCGGGTAGCCGGTGAGCACCAGTTCGGGAAACACCACCAGCTCGGCGCCCAGCAAATTGCGCGCCTCTCGGGCAGCCGTCACCACCGCATCGGCGTTGCCCTCGATATCCCCGACCAGCGGGTTGCGCTGGGCCATCACTACTCGCATATCACCAGCCTTTTCTCCATGGAGCGCTGATTGTACTCTGTAGCCGCCTGCCCTTGCACAGGCGTCGGGGAGATCCTTATGGGGC
>JBFJUC010000364.1:0-2536 GCA_041624875.1 Alcanivorax sp. | reverse complement strand
ACCTGGGGATCCACCTCGTTGTACAGCACCGATGGTGGCACCGTGTGGCAGGTGGGTGCCTGCCCCTGATCGTCCATCTTGTTGAATTTCCTCCCCTTGCGTACCATCCGATGCGCGCCCGGCCCCGGGCGCGTATCGCCCAGGGGAGGAACGGATGGCGAAGAAACCGGTGGGACGGCCGCGTGGCCATAACGGTGAAAGCGGTGATCGCGGTGCCGCCATTCTGGATGTCTCGGAGCGGTTGTTCGCCCGTCATGGCTATGACGGCGTTACCCTGCGCACGGTGGCCCGGGAAGCGGGCGTCGATCTGGCGCTGATCAATTACTACTTCGGTCCCAAGCAGCAACTGTTCGACACCGTTTTCCAGCGCCGTGCGCGCATCCTCAACGACGACCGGCTGAAAGCGCTCAACGCCGCCCGCGCGGAAAGCGACCCGGTACCCCTCGAGAAAATCATCGAAGCCTATCTGCGCCCTCTGGAAATGGCCCAGGAAAGCGAGGACCAGGGCTGGCGTAACTACTGCGCGCTGCTGGCCTACGTGAACACCTCCCCGGTGTGGGGGCCGGTGCTGATGAGCCGTCACTTCGACGCGCCCATGGAAACCTTCGTGGAGGCGCTGTCGGCGGCTTTGCCAAACACCGAGCGGGCCGACCTCTACTGGTGCTACCACTTTATGTCCGGGGCGATGACGTTGACCTTCGCCAATACCGGGCGCATCAACGCCATGTCCGGCGGCCTGTGCCGGTCCGACGATTTCCAGACCGCCTACGACCGCATGATCCCCTTCGTGGTGGCCGGCTTCGAGCAGGTCTGCGGCCCACTCGGCAAGCGCTGATTTGTGGGAGCGGGCCCGCTCCCACAAGGCCCTGGGTCGGCTTTTACTCGGTGTCGTCGGCCGGCGGCGCGGGGTCCTCGTCGCGGGGGGCGTCGCCGGCTTCCTCTTCTTCCTTGGGCGCGTCCGGCTGTTCCGGCTCGACGCCATCGTCGTCGAGGGTCTGGTCGGCTTGCTCGGCCTTGGCTTCCACTTCCTCGGCGCTCTTCTCCTCGCCGATCCGGTAGGCGGCGAAACCGGCGTGCACCACCTGGTTCACCGCCATGCCCAGCACCCGGCCGTCGTAGGGCGCGATGATGGCGCTGCCGGTATTGCTGATCGGATCGGTAACGGTGCCCAGAATCTCGCCCTTGCGGACCTGATCGTTGAGCGACACCTCGGAGAGCAGAATGCCGCCCTGGCCGGCGCGGATCCATTCCGATTCGAAGAACACCGGTTGCGGCGCGCCCCAGAAGCGGCTGGCTTTGCGCATGTCGAGGTTTTCCAGCAGGGTTTCCAGTGCCTGTACCCCGTAGTCCACCGCTTCGTCTTCGAGGCGGTTCGGGCCGCCGGCTTCCATGGTCACCGCGACAATGCCTTCTTCCACCGCGGCGGCGCGCAGCATGCCGTCGCCGGGTGGGCTGTGCAGCACGGTCATGCCGCCGAAGTGCTTGGCGAACGCCACCACGTCGGACTTGTCCAGGTCGGCGCGCAGTTGCGGCTGGTTGATGCGCTTCTGGGAACCGGTGTGCAGGTCCACCAGGTAATCGCACTGGCGCACGATATTGTTGAACAGGGAGTAGGCCACGCGGCTGGCGGCACTGCCGTTTTTGTGGCCGGGGAAATAGCGGTTCAGGTCACGCCGGTCGCTGAGGTAGCGGGAGCCGTTGCGGAAGCCATCCAGGTTGACGATCGGCACGCCCACCACGGTGCCGGCCAGTTCACTGGGTTCCAGCTCGTACATCAGGCGCCGCACCATCTCGATGCCGTTGAGTTCGTCGCCGTGCACGGCGGCGGTCAGGCACAGGCGTGGGCCCGGTTCGTTGCCGTGGGCCACCAGCACCGGCACCGGCGTGGCGATGGAGCGGAACGACTGATCCGGGGCCCAGTGCAGGGTATCGAAGGTGCCCGGTTGCACGGTCTTGCCGAGCAATTCGAGAGGTTGCATGGTGTCCGTGACCGGGGCGGTCTCGGCGGGTGGCGTTGCCGCCTCCCGCGGCGGGGTTTCGCCACGGTCGGTGGTGGTTGCCTCGGTGACGGCCTCGTCTTCGCTTTCGTTGGCCGTCACGGTGCCGGCCGTGGCGGCCAGCAGCATCAGGGTGATCAGCGGAATAATACGCGACACGGACGCTCCCTTTTAAGGTCGTTTCATGACTCTCGCTGGGCCAGTTCCTCCCAGCGTGCATAGTGTTGGTTCAGGCGTTGTTCCAGTTCCTGGAGCCGCCGCTGGGCGTCGGCAATCTCATCCTGGGGCCGTTTGTAAAAGTCCGGGTCGGACAGTTCGGTCTGAACCTCGCCCACGGAGGTCTCCAGGGTTTCAATCTGCTCGGGCAGCGCCTGCAGTTCCAGCTCTTCCTTGTAGGAGAGCTTGCGGCCGCCGCTGTCCTTCGTCTTTGCCTTTGGCTTGTTGGACGGCGCGGCGAGCTTGCCGGTTTTGACGTCGTCGCCCCGGTTCGGTTCCGGGCGCTGGCGCAGCCAGTCCTGGTAGCCGCCCACATAGGCGTT
>JBFJUC010000363.1:0-2547 GCA_041624875.1 Alcanivorax sp. | reverse complement strand
TAGTGGTAGTTGGTATCGAACCACTTGGTCATTTCGCAGGCCGCCGCCGGCTCACCGCTGGGGGCGCGGCCCCGGGCCATGCGGAACAGGGTGTCCAGGGACACCGGCTGATCGTTCGCTTGCTGGAAGCGCGGCGGCACCACGCCCAGCAGGCAGGAGAACTCGAGAATCTGGTCGTACCAGGCGAAGTCGCCCACCGGCACCGCGTCCAGTCCCGCTCCCGCCTGCAGCGTCCAGTGACGTTCGCGCAGGCTGCGGCCCACGTGTTCCAGCTCGCTTTGCTGCAGGGTGCCGGCCCAATAGGCCTCAACCGCCTGTTTCAGTTCACGGCGGGCGCCGATACGGGGGAAGCCCAGGTTATGCAGGGTGGTCATGTTGAATCCTTTGTCTCGCGAAGAGGGGGAAGATCGATTGGCGGCTATTGTGGTCCACCCCCGAGTTGAGACAAAATCAAATATCTAATCATTACTATGAGTGATGTTCATGTCGTCCGTGCTTGAACTGCGCCACCTGGCCACCCTGCAGGCCATCGACGAGGCCGGCAGCCTGGTGGAGGCCGCCGAGCGGCTGCACGTCACCCAGTCGGCGCTGTCCCATCAACTCAAGGACCTGGAGCACCGGCTTGGGGTGGCGCTGATCGTGCGGCGCACCCGGCCGATCCGCTTCACCACCGCCGGCGACCGGGTACTTGCCCTGGCCCGGCAGGTGCTGCCCCAGGTGAGGCGTACCGAGACCGAACTGCGTCGGCTGGCCGCCGGCCAGAGCGGGCGGCTGCACATCGCCATTGAGTGCCATTCCTGCTTTCAGTGGTTGATGCCGGCCCTGGACCGTTTCCGCGAGGCCTGGCCGGAGGTAGAGCTGGACCTGTCCGCCGCCTTCAGCTTCACGCCCCAGGCGGCGCTGGTGCGCGGTGACCTGGACATGGTGATCACCTCGGACCCGGTGGATAACGACGCGGTGCGCTATTTGCCGTTGTTCCGTTATGAGCTGGTGCTGGCGGTGGCGCGGCAGTCCGCGCTGGCCGCCGGGCGCGCGGTGGCGCCCCAGGCCCTGGCGGAGGAAACCCTGATCACCTACCCGGTGGAGCACGAGCGGCTGGACGTGTTCACCGCCTTTCTTGACCCGGCCGGGGTGGCACCGGCGGCGCTGCGCACCGCCGAGCTGACACCGATGATGGTGCAGCTGGTGGCCGCCGGGCGTGGCGTGGCGGCGCTGCCCAACTGGGCGCTCACCGAGTACCTGGACCTGGATCTGGTGCGCGCGGTGCGCCTCGGCGACGGGGAGGGCGTCTGGCGCACCCTGTATGCGGCGGTGCGCGACGGTGACGAGCGGGTGCCGTTCATCCAGGAATTCATGGATACCGCCCGCGCTCAGTGTTTCGGCAACCTCAGCGGTATCCGTCGCGCCGGCGGCTAGCAGCCGGCTAGTGAGGGCCGTGCGGGGCCAGGATGGTCACCCAGTAGTGATAACGGGGCTTTTTTTTACGCTGATAGCGCGCGCACACACGCTGCGCCTGGTTGTTGGAATGGAAACGGCACATCAACAGGACTTGCCCGTTGTCGTCCCGCTGCCACAGGACGTACTGAGTGTTACCACTGGCCATAGGGGGTGCGGCTCAGCGCGCTGTTGTAGTAGCGGGGGTCGTCGGTGACTTCCTCGCCCAGCCAGGGCGGGCGCTCGAACGGCTGGTCCTCGCTGTCCAGTTCCACTTCGGCGACCACCAGACCCTGGTTGTCGCCGTGGAACCGGTCCACTTCCCAGATATGCTCGCCAACGGGAATTCGGTAGCGGGTTTTGTCGATCACGCCTTCCGGGCACATTTCTTCCAGCATGGCGTGCGCGTCGGCGCTGGGGATCGGGTACTCGAACTCACTGCGGCTGGCGCCGTGGGTCTTACCCTTGATGGTCAGCCAGGCGCGGTCGCCTTGCACGCGCAGCCGCACGGTGGCGCGGGGGTCGTGGCTCAGATACCCCTGGGTCAGACGTTCGCCTTCCTGGTCGGCCAGAAAGTCGACGCCGTTGGTGCGGAATTTTCTCTCGATTTCCACGGCCATGGTCGGACTCCTCCCGTTTACGCGTCCGGCACCAGATCCCGATTGCGTTGTAACTCGTCCACCGGGAAGCCTTTCTCCTCGGCAAGCCCGACCAGCGCCTGGTACTGGTCCTCCGGCAGCCGCGGCTGGCGGGCCAGAATCCAGAGATACTCGCGGCCCGGTTCGCCGATCACCACCGTCTGGTAATCCTTGTCCAGAGCGATCACCCAGTAATTCCCTTCGGCGACCTTGGGCAGCAGCCGGGAAAACCAGTTGTCGAAGCGGACTTTCAGCTTGGCGTTGTTGGAGCCGGGGACCACGCGGGCTTCGCCTTCCGCCACGCTCGGCTCGTCGTCCTCGCGCTGGCAGCGGTTGACCACTTTCACGGAGCCGTCGTCGTTAAGGCTGTAGGTGGCCGTTGAGTTGTAGCAGCCGCGCTGGAACCATTGCGGCAGGCGGGCGATTTCATGCCAGGTGCCGGCGTAACGCTGCAGGTCCACCCGGTCCACCGTGG
>JBFJUC010000362.1:0-2548 GCA_041624875.1 Alcanivorax sp. | reverse complement strand
GCCCACTGGACTTCAACGTTGGGGGTCGGTATCCCGCTCATGACGGTCGTAGGCCTCTACTATGCGTTGCACCAGCGGGTGGCGGACCACGTCGCGGCTGTCGAAACGGGTGACGCCGATTTCCTGTTCGCCGGCGAGCACTTCCAGAGCGTTGACCAGCCCGGATTTCTGATGGCGCGGCAGGTCCACCTGGGTGACGTCGCCGGTGATCACCGCCTTGGAGCCAAAGCCGATGCGGGTCAGGAACATTTTCATCTGTTCCGGGGTGGTGTTCTGCGCTTCGTCGAGGATCACGAAACTGTTGTTCAGGGTGCGCCCGCGCATATAGGCCAGCGGCGCCACTTCGATCACCAGCCGGTCCATCAGCTTGGCCACTTTCTCGAAGCCGAGCATTTCATAGAGGGCGTCATACAGCGGTCGCAAATAGGGGTCGATCTTTTCCGCCAGATCGCCGGGCAGGAAGCCCAGCTTTTCGCCGGCTTCCACCGCCGGGCGCACCAGCAGAATGCGCTGCACCTCGGACTTTTCCAGCGCGTCCACCGCGCAGGCCACCGCCAGCCAGGTCTTGCCGGTGCCCGCCGGGCCGATGCCGAAATTGATGTCGAAGCGGCGGATGGTTTTCACGTACTCGCGCTGATGGCCGCCGCGCGGTTTGATGCGCACGCGCTTGGTGCGGATCACCACATCGTCGCTGGGGAATGCCACCGTGTTGTCGACCTTTTCGGACAGCTCCGACTGCTGAAGATGCAGGTGCACGATTTCCGGGGTCAGGTCCTCGATGTCGGCGGTCTGGGCGTACAGGTCATTGAGCACCGTGGACGCGGCCTGCACCGCTTGCGAGTCGCCGGACAGATGGAACAGGTTGCCGCGGTTGCGGATGTCCACATGCAGGCGGTCGGCGATCTGCTTGATATGCTCGTCGAGACGGCCGCACAGGCTGGCCAGACGGCGGGAGTCGTAGGGTTCAAGACTGACTTGCTGGGAAGCGGCTGGTGTGTCCAAGTTGGGAGAGATGGCCCCTGGGGCTGTTGGCGATGAATTCAGAATACTCTCAAGGGTCCCGCTGGGGAACCCTCTCAGCCGGCACTCTAGCCCGGCCCCCGGCGTCGGGGCAAGCGCCGTGACCGGGTTGTCGGACAGGGTGGCTCAGGCGGGCGCCACGCGCGGGCCCAGATCGCCGTCGCAGGTGACCGTCTGCAGGCTGCGTGGCAGCAGGTAGAGGGTCTCGTCGCGGCCCGGCGCCAGGGCTGCCCAGGTGTCCCGGTCCAGCTCCACTTCCAGCACGCCGCTGCCCCAGCCGCGCGGCTCCAGCTCCAGGGTGACGGTGCCGCCGAACACACTGCGCGCCGCCAGTTTCACCGGCAGGTGGGCGTGTTCGGCGGGGGTCTTGGCCAGCGTCGCCTCGTGGGGGCGCAGATACAGGGTCAGGGCGCCGTCCGGGCAGGCACCGTGGGTGTCCAGGCGCAGGCGCGCTTCACCGGACTGCCACACGGCGCCGTCGTAGAGGCCTTCCAGGGCGTTGATGTGGCCGAGAAAGTCGAACACGAAGCGGCTGGCCGGCTGTTCGTAGACGGTCAGCGGGGTGCCGATTTGCTCGATATGGCCCTGGCTCATCACCACCACCTGGTCGGACACTTCCATGGCCTCTTCCTGGTCGTGGGTGACGAAGATGCTGGTGACCGATATCTGCTCGTGCAGATGCCGCAACCAGCGCCGCAGTTCCTTGCGCACCTTGGCGTCCAGGGCGCCGAAAGGTTCGTCGAGCAGCAGTACGTCCGGTTCCAGGGCCAGCGCCCGGGCCAGCGCCACGCGCTGCTTTTGGCCACCGGACAGCTGCGCCGGGTAACGGCCGGCCATGGTGTCCATTTGCACCAGCTCCAGCAGTTCGCGGACTCGGGCGCGCACCGCGTCGCGGCCGGGGCGCTCGCCGCGTGGCAGCATGCGCAGCCCGAAGGCCACGTTGTCGGCCACGGTGAGATGGCGGAACAGGGCGTACTGCTGGAACACGAAGCCCACCTTGCGGCGGCGCACATCCAGGGTGGTGACATCACGTTCGTTGAACAGCACCCGGCCGCGGTCCGGTTTTTCCAGGCCGGCGATAATGCGCAGCAGGGTGGTCTTACCAGAGCCGGACGGGCCCAGCAGGCCCACCAGCTCGCCCTGGGGCACGTTCAGGGAAATATCGTCCAGCGCGGCGAAGCCGCCGAAGGTTTTGCGGATGCCGTCAACGCGGATGCTCATGTCAGGGTCTCCTCGGCGGCGTTCAGTTTGCTGCTCTGGCGCCATTCCAGCACGGTTTTCAGAAGCAGGGTGACCAGCGCCATGGCCCCCAGCAGGCCGGCGGCAGTGAAGGCGCCCACGGTGTTGTAGTCCTCGTTGAGCATCTGGATCAGCAGCGGCAGGGTCAGGGTTTCGCCGCGGATCAGGCCGGAGACCACGCTCACCGCGCCGAATTCCCCCACCGCCCGGGCATTGGTGAGCACCACGCCGTACAGCAGCGCCCAGCGGATTCTCGGCAGCGTTACGTACCAGAAGGCCTGCCAGCCGG
>JBFJUC010000361.1:0-2562 GCA_041624875.1 Alcanivorax sp. | reverse complement strand
GCGCGACCTGTTCTTCAATACGCCGGCCCGGCGCCGTTTCCTGCGCACCGAGAAAACCGAATTCAACCACCTGGAAGAGGTGTTCCGGCGGGTCGCCCTGAGCGAATTCCAGACCGGCTTTCGCCTCAGCCACAACCAGAAAGTGATCCATCAGCTGCCGCCTGGTGACGACGAGACCCTGCGCGCCGCCCGGGTCGCCCGTCTGTGTGGTCGCGCCTTCATGGACCAGGCCCTGACCGTGGACATCGAGCACGCCGGCCTGCGTCTGCACGGCTGGATGGGCCTGCCCACCTTCTCCCGCTCCCAGGCGGATTTGCAGTATTTCTACGTCAACGGCCGGGTGATCCGCGACAAGGTGGTCAGCCACGCGGTGCGCCAGGCCTACGCCGACGTGCTCTACCACGGCCGCCACCCGGCCTATGTGCTGTTCTTCGAGGTGGACCCGGCGTTGGTGGATGTGAACGTGCACCCCACCAAGCACGAGGTGCGGTTCCGCGAACAGCGCATGGTCCACGACTTTCTGTTTCGCAGCCTGCACCGGGCGATCGCCGAGGTGCGCCCCGGCGAGGGCCGCCCCGGCGAAGCCGCGCCGGCCGTCGATGACGGGCCGGCGCCCAGCCAGGGGCATATGGCGCTTGGCAACCCGGCCGGCGTCTCCGAGGGCCCGCGCCGGCCCTTTGGCGGCGGGTTCGGCGGCGGCTACAGCGGTGCTTTTACTGGCGGTTCCATCGCCGACGGCGCTCGCCAGGCCGGCGCCTATGGCCAGATGGTGTCGTCCATCCCGGCGCCCGCCGGCGACCCGGAGGCGTCCCACACCCCGCCGCTGGGTTACGCCGTGGCGCAGCTGCACGGCATCTTCATTGTCGCCGAGAACGAGCACGGCATGGTGCTGGTGGACATGCACGCGGCCCACGAGCGCATCACCTACGAGCGTCTGAAACGGGATTGGGCTGAGGAAAAAGTACGCAGCCAGCCGCTGCTGGTGCCGGTGTCCATGGCGGTATCGTCCCGCGAGGCGGATTTCGCCGAGCAGCAGCCCCAGGTGTTTCAGCGGCTGGGTTTCATGGTCGAGCGCGCGGGTCCGGAAACCCTGGTGGTGCGTGAAGTGCCCGCGTTGTTACGCAACGCGGATAGCGAGACTCTGGTCCGTGATGTGCTCAGCGACCTGCTCGCCCACGGCAGCAGCGAGCGTATCGAGCAGCAGCTGGACGCTTTGCTCTCGTCCATGGCCTGCCATGGCAGCGTGCGCGCCAACCGGCGCCTGACGGTGCCGGAGATGAACGCCCTGCTGCGCGACATGGAGGCCACCGAGCGCTCCGGGCAGTGCAACCATGGCCGCCCCACCTGGACCCAGATGAGCATCAAGGAGCTGGACCGGCTCTTTATGCGGGGGCAATAGCCATGCCCGACCCACGTCCGGCGCCCCAGCCGGTCATCCTGCTGATGGGCCCCACCGGGGCCGGCAAGACCGAGCTGGCGATCCAGGCCGCCGAGACCCTTCCCGTGGAACTGATCAACGTGGATTCGGCGCTGGTCTACCAGGGGCTGGATATCGGCGCGGCTCGACCCTCCGCGGCGGAACTGGCGCGCGCGCCGCACCGTCTGATGGGGTTCCGCGACCCGGCCCGGCCTTACTCGGCGGCGGACTTCCGCGCCGACGCCCTGGCGGAGATCGAGGCGATCAGTGCGGCCGGCCGCATCCCCTTGCTGGTGGGCGGCACCATGCTCTACTTCAAGGCGCTGGTGGAAGGTTTGGCGCCGTTGCCCGAGGCGGACCCGGCGGTGCGCGCCAGCATTGCCGCCCTGGCGGAACGGGAAGGCTGGCCGGCGGTGCATCGCGAGTTGGCCCGGGTGGACCCGCCCAGCGCCGACCGGCTCAAGCCCACCGACCGCCAGCGCCTGCAGCGCGCCCTGGAGGTATTTCGGCTCACGGGCCGCCCGTTGAGCGCCTTCCACGGCGAGCACGAGACCGCCGCCACGGCCCTGGAGGACGGTTTTTTCCGTTTTCCGGGCCTGGACCGGCCGGTGCTGAGCCTGGCCGTGGTGCCGCCGCGCCCGGAGCTGCACCGGCGTATTGAGCACCGTTTCATGGCCATGCTGGACGCCGGGCTGGTGGACGAGGTGGCGGCGTTGCGCCGGCGCGGTGACCTGCACGCGGAATTGCCGGCCCTCAAGGCGGTGGGGTATCGCCAAGTTTGGCGCTATCTGGAAGGCGATTGGGATTACCCTACCATGGTGGAAAAGGGTATTATTGCCACACGGCAGTTGGCCAAACGGCAGCTTACCTGGCTGCGCAAATGGCCCGGAGTGGAAACCTACGACAACACCCGTGACGGGGGTCGCATCGCCTGTAATGAGCGGCTTGCAGGGGTTTGTAAAACCGTGTTTAGTTAACTCGCGGACTGTTTTTTTAAGGCTTGTTTTATTGGGACCAAGCCCCATAAAAGAACCACGAGTTAACAGGGCTTTCGGATGGTGGGGTCGGAAACTTTTCCTCGGGAAGGCTGCCATAGAAGTCCCATGGCCCCAGGACCGACCGGCATGGATGGCCGGCGGCACGTG
>JBFJUC010000360.1:0-2567 GCA_041624875.1 Alcanivorax sp. | reverse complement strand
GCGTGTGGTGCTGACCACGGTGGGGCCGCACCAGTTGTACGGCGAGCCGCTGATGGCGGCCTGCGCCAACACCGGCACGGACTATGTGGATCTGTGCGGCGAGCCGGCGTGGATGCGCCAGATGATCGACGCTCACGGCGAAGCCGCCAAGGCGAGCGGCGCGCGGATTGTGTTTTCCTGCGGGTTTGATTCGATCCCGTTCGATCTGGGCGTGTACTTCCTGCAGGAGTACGCCAAGGAAAACCTGGGCGCCTACCTGCCCCGTGTGAAGGGCCGGGTACGCAAGATGAAGGGCACCTTCTCCGGCGGCACCGCCGCCAGCCTGCAGGCGACCCTGGTGGCCGCCAAGAAGGACCCGAAGATCTACCAGCTGCTCACCGACCCGTTCTCCCTGACCCCGGGCTTCCAGGGGCCCGAGCAGCCGGAGCCGAAAGAGCCGGTGTACGACGATGAGCTGCACACCTGGCTGGCGCCGTTCGTGATGGCGACCATCAACACCCGCAACGTGCACCGCTCCAACCAGCTGCTGGGCCACGCCTACGGCGACCAGTTCGTGTACGACGAGATGATCCTCACCGGCCCCGGCGAAGAGGGCAAGGCCACCGCCGAGGCGGTGACCAACGACCGTTCGCTGTCCGGTAAAGACGCGCCCAAGCCCGGCGAAGGCCCGAGCAAGGAAGAGCGCGAGAACGGCTTTTACGACGTGCTGTTTATTGGCGAGACCGCGGATGGCCGCCAGCTTAAGGCCAGCGTGTCCGGCAACCGGGACCCGGGCTACGGCTCCACCTCGCGGATGATCGCCGAGAGCGCCCTGTGCCTGGTGCAAGACGCCGACGACACCGCCGGCGGCATCTGGACCACGGCGCCGGCGTTGGGCGACAAGCTGATCAAGCGGCTGGTGGACAACGCCGGTTTGAAGTTCCAGATCGAGGGTTGATCAGGGTTCTTCCCGGATCGCTTCCAGCTCGATTTCGCGGCCGGCGTTTTCCTGGTAGTGGAAGACGCCGGTAACGCGTACCCGCTTGCCCAGATGGGCTTCCACTTTTTCCACCGGCTTCAGGGCCACCCGGTTCAGGTCGTCGTCCTCGATCCAGTAGTGCAGCGGGTCCTGGAAATGGCGCACGGTGCCGGCGGTGGTCACCAAGGTCCCTTCGTAGTCGGCGGGCTGTTCCGCGAGCATTCTCAGCGGTGCGGCCTGGGGCGCGTCGGAATAGTCGCAACCGGCCAGGCCGATCAACGCGGCCAGCAGCGCCGCGCCTCCCCACGCCGGCTTTCTAGCGCTCACTGTCACCTCCTTCGGGGTGCACTTCCCATTCCGGTTCGTCGAACTCGCCCAGCGGGGTGATCTCGCAGGTGCGGGCGTGTTTCTGCAGAATCGCTTTGACCTTGGCGCTGCGGCTGTCGTCCTTGGCGTCGCGGTGCGCCTTGGAATCCCAGTGGGCGATGGCCAGCAGGGTGTCCGGTTCGCCGATCTTGCGGTGCAGGTAGGTGCCGCGCGCGCCCGGGGTCTGCTGGATAATCTCGCTGGCCTCGATCCAGCCCTGGGCGTATTCCTCCACGGTGTAGCCGTCTTTCATGCGTACTTCGAAGATGTACTTCATTGCAGTCTCCTGTTGGGGTTGGCGGCGGCGCGGGCGCTCAGCCCTGTGCCCACCAGCGGTCCGAGGTTTCCACCAGGCCGGCGTCGCGCAGCGCCTGCCGGGCCTGTTCGCGGCCATCGCCGTTGAGAAAGGCGCCCAGCTCCAGACGGGTGTCGTCGTCGCACAGATGCAAGCCGATCATATCCACCTCCTTCACCGGCAGCACCACATGCAGGTGGGCCGCAGGGCGCGCCAGAATCCATTCCCGGTCGGGGCCGCGTACGCCTTCGTGCAGCACCACCCTGCCCCGTTCCACGGCGATGCGCTGGTGCAGGTAAGACAGGCGGAAGCAGACCCGGTAGAGCAGATAGCCGATCAGCCCCACCTCCATGAACGCGAACGGCAGCGCCAGCCAGATGCCGGCCAGAGTCCAGGCCGCCGCCACCGTGAACACCACCACCGCGATCAGCGCGATAAACCGTTTCACCTGCGGCCAGTCGGCGGAGAGGTGAGGCTTCAGCGTCACCACCGTGACGCCGTTCCGGGATTCAGTTGCCACCATAAAGGGGGTCTCCATTACCGCATGCACCGCGGACCCTGTACCGGTAGCATAGGCCGCCTGAATTTCCTATCAACCTGACCCGGAGGCACAACATGGGGTGGTGGAAGTCACGCCGGCTTCGTTTTCTGGCATCCAGCGTGGTGGCGCTGTTCGCACTGTTCGTGATTCTGAGAGCGGTGTTCTTCGCGTTCTTCTCCGAAGTGGGCGACACCGTACAGGCGGAGTCCGGTGACCTTATCCATGCTCTGGGCGTGGGGCTACGTTTCGATTTGAGGCTGGCGCTGTTGATGGTGCTGCCGCTGGCGGTGCTGGCCTGGCTGCCGCGCTTTAACCTGGTGCGCTCGGCGCCGGTGCGTCTGTTGGGGCTGGTGTATATCACCCTGGCGACCTTGGCCGTGGTGCTCACCTACATCCTCGACTTCGGT
>JBFJUC010000359.1:0-2596 GCA_041624875.1 Alcanivorax sp. | reverse complement strand
GTCACGCCTGGAGATGGTGGAGCTCGGCGGTCCCTACGACCCCACCGACGCCGCCAACACCTGCAGCGTGGACGGCCTGTCCGGCCCGGACAACGTGGACGTTCTCGATGACGGTCGCCTGCTGATCGGCGAAGACACCGGCAACCACGAAAACAACATGGTGTGGCTGCTGGACCCGAAAGCCTGATCGACCGGCTTTCCGGACCCGGGGAGGAGCGCGCCGCGCCCTCCCCGTTTTCTGTTTCTACGTTCAGGGTTCACGACCATGAGATCCATCCTCCCACTGCTGTTCGCGGCGCTGCTTCTGGCGGGCTGCGACCCGGCGGAAAGCCAACAGGCAGAGCCCGGCAAAGCGACGGCCGGTCCGGCTGCCACGGACCACACGGCGCCACAACGTCAACTGCCGCCGGACCTGGGCGCCATTTATAACCAGGAAGCGCCGATTCCGCCGCAGTGCTATACGCGCACCGAGGGCGACTTCAACCCTTGCTACACCTGCCACCAGACCTACGAGGACCGGGCCCGACCCAACACCATGTGGGACGGCTACCTGCAGGGGGCCTACGATTTTTCCGAGCTGGGGGAAACCAACCACTGGCTCAACCTGTTCGTGGACCGCCGCGAGCAGGTGGCGAAGATGTCCGACCAGGCCATCATCGACTACATCAACCAGGACAATTACACCCCGGCGATGACCTCGCTCGCCGAAGACACTGAGTGGGACGGCCCGGTGCCGTACATAGCGGGGCTGCAAAACGGCGCCACGGCCTTCGACGAACAGGGTTTCGCGAAGGACGGCAGCGACTGGGTGGCGTTTAACTACAAGCCACTACCCAGCACCTTCTGGCCCACCAACGGCAGTACCGACGACGTCATGGTGCGTCTGCCGGAGCCGTTCCGCACCCGCACCTGCGCCGGCGACGCCCAGCCCTCCCGGGACGTCTACCTGGCCAACCTGTCGCTGATGGAAATGGCGATCAAGGCGCTCGACCGTATCAGCACACCGCCCATCAACGAGCAGGCGGTATGCGCCGACCTGGACGGCGACGGCACCCTGGGCACCGCCCGCGCTCTGCGGCGCCGGGACCACTACCTGGGCGGCGCCGCCCAGGTCCCGGTCACTGACATGCTCTACCCGGAAGGCATCGAGTTCCTGCACACCGTTCGCTACGTCGGCGTGGACGCCGACGGCGGTATCGGCCTGCCGCCGCGCATGAAGGAAGTGCGCTATATGAACAAGATCCGCTTTTATAACAGTGCGCACCTGAAATCCCTGTACGGCAACGAGCATCAGGAAAAAGCCGAGGGCAACCTGCCCACCTACACCGACCACGACGACCGAGGCATGGACAACGGCTTCGGCTGGATGGTCCTGGGCTTTATTGAAAAAGAAGACGGCAGCCTGCGGCCCCAGAGCAATCAGGAGCAACGCTTCTGCATGGGTTGTCACACCACGGTGGGCACCACCATCGACCAGACCTTCGCCTTTCCGCGCAAGGTTACCGGCGCCGAGGGCTGGGGCTACATCGATATCAAGGGCATGCCCGACGCCCCGGCGATCAACCAGGACGAGGGCGAAATCGCGCAATACTTGCGGCTGGTAGGCGGCGGCAACGAGTTCCGGGAAAACCAGGAGATGCAGGCGCGCTGGTTCAACGAGGATGGCAGCCTGAAGCGGGACAAAGTGGCCAACGCCGACGTCTACGAGTTAATCACGCCCAGCCGCGACCGGGCACTGGCGTTGAACAAAGCCTACAAGCTAATCGTTGAAGAGCAGAGCTACCTGTACGGCCGCGACGCCACGCTGAAGCCGGCGGAGAACGTCTACCGTCATATCAACCCGGATAAAGTGACGCCGCTGAAACCGGAGAAGCGTATCGACGGCTATGACATCCGCCTGGACTGGTCAGCGGCCGGCGCCACGGAGTGAGCGCCGGCCTCGACGGCGCTACCCGAACGGATGGCGCTGGACGATGGTCTCGGCCCGGTCCGGGCCGGTGGAGATGATATCGATGGGGGCGCCAGTGACCTCCTCGATGCGCTTGAGGTAGGCCCGGGCGTTGGCGGGCAGGTCCTCGAGCTTCTTAACGCCGATGGTGGACTCGGACCAGCCGGGCACCGACTCGTACACCGGGGTCACCTCGGAGTAGCTGTCCGCGTCCCAGGCGCACTCCAGGGCTTTGCCGTCCGGGCCCTGGTAGCCCACGCAGATATTCACTTCCTCGAGGCCGTCGAGCACATCCAGCTTGGTCAGGCACAACCCGCTGATCGAGTTGATCTGGATGGCGCGCTTTAGCGCCACCGCGTCGAACCAGCCACAACGGCGGGCACGGCCGGTGGTGGAGCCGAACTCGTGGCCTTTCTCCGCCAGGTAACGACCGGTTTCATCGAACAGCTCGGTGGGGAAGGGCCCGCTGCCTACGCGAGTGGTGTAGGCCTTGGTGATGCCCAGCACGTAATCCAGGTAGAGCGGCCCAAAACCGGTGCCGGTGGCGGTGCCGCCGGCGGTGGTGTTGGAGCTGGTCACGTAGGGGTAGGTGCCGTGGTCGATGTCCAGCAGCGTGCCCTGGGCGCCCTCGAACATGATGTTCTCATC
>JBFJUC010000358.1:0-2596 GCA_041624875.1 Alcanivorax sp. | reverse complement strand
CCGGGCCCGTTGAGCAGCGCATCGATTTCTTCCTGGGATAGCAGATCGTCTTGTGCCATTGGCGTCCACCCGGTTTATTGCACGATGAACTCGGTGAAGAGCACATCATCCACTTGCAGTTCGGGTTGCTGGTCCCCGGCCGACTCCTGGAACAACGCCAGTATCTTGGCCTTGAGCTGCTCCTTGCCGTCCTGGGTGGCCACGCTTTGCGAGCTCTGCCCGGACAGCAGCATTAGCAACCGACTGCGCAGCTGCGGCATATGCTCGCGTACGTAGCTTTCGGTCTCGCTGTCGGCGACCTGCAGGGACAGGCCCACGTACAACAGACGCTGACCGCACAGATCGCCCTGCAGATTGACGGTGAACGGATCAATCTTGATGTAGATCACCGGCCGGGGGGCTTCCACCTGCTCCACCGGTTGTTCGCTGTCGTCGTCGCCGTCATCGGACAACAACAAGTACATATTGATGGCCACCAGCGCGACGAGCAGGACCGCCATCAAGGCGATCAACCATCCAAGTGTGCTCGACCGTTTCGGGGAATCCGCCATGGGTTGTGCCTTCCATCCTGAATAAGGGTTGCCGTTTCAAGGTGCAGTATGCCGACGGCGCGGCTGCCGGCATGGCCGGAAAAGGCCCCGCTAAAGGGCCTATCTTTGGCGTTAGGGCCTGTTCACACTACTTGCATCGCGCCTGCTGGATGCCCTTTTTGCTTCCAGCTAGGCGGAGGGAGCGCCGTTTGGTCATTCCAAATAAGCGACCGACAACGACGCTGGGGGCAAAAAGCGCTCCAGCCCTTCGGGTTGCGGCTAAAAAGCCACCACTCTGCGTTGCTCGTCGTTCATTTGGAATTACCAAACTTCTCTCCTCTCGCCTTGATTGGTGGCTTTTTAGCCGCACCAGGCGCGATGCAAGTAGTGTGAACAGGCCCTAGGCGTATAGATCCACGCCGCCGGTGTCACCGCCGATGATGCGGTTCACCGGCACGCTTTCCTCGACGCCGCCGACGGACTCACCGGCCAGGCCGCCGCCGCCCGCTGAGCGGCCCTGCTCGCCGGGTTGGCCGTCGCCGTTACCGGCGAACCCCTGGCGGTGCTCGCCGACCATCGCTTCGCCCAGGGCGATGCCCTGTTCGGCCAGCGCTTCCCGCAGTTGCGGGATCGCCTGTTCCACCGCGCCGCGCACCGTGGAATGGCTGGAGAAGAAATGCGCCTGGGCGCCCTGGTCGTCGAGCTTCAGGCTCACCGACAACGGCCCCAGCTCACGGGGATTAAGGTGCAATTCCATCTGCTGGTCGCCGCGCTGCGCCAGGCCCACCATCTGCTGGCCCAGTTGCTGCTGCCAGGGGGCGCTGGCCACCGGTGCCTGCAACGTGAACGCGGTGGCGGGGCTGGCGGTGCCACCGGCCGCTCCGGTTTGGCCGGTGGCCGCGCCGGTGGCGCCCAGCACGCCGGCGTTTTGCGCGCCGCCTTCCTGGTTAGCGCCCAGGCGCGTTTCCAGCCGTGACCGGTCCAGGGTGCCGTTCAGCGCCTGGGCATCGGCCGCCCAGGCGGGCAGGGCGGGCTTGGCCTCGCCGATGGTGGCCAGTGCCGGGGTCAGAGTATGGGCGGTGATGCCGTCAGCAGGGCCGCCAGACTGGGTCGCTACCCGAGTGAGCGCGTCCGGCGCGCGCATCACCGGCAGGTCCTGCGCCGCGTTCGTCGAGCCGGCCGCGGTCAGCGGCGCGGCCACGGCCAAACCACCGACCAGGGGATTATCGGCGCCGATTGGCGCGGCGCTCTCCGCGCTGCTCTTATCGGTGTCCCCGCCGCTGAGGCCGTGGTCCGCCCGCGAGGCGTCCAGGTCGGCCAGGGCGTCACTCTCTTGGGCTTCGGCTTCGGCACCGGTTTTCAGCTGGCTGCCGGCCAGTGTTTCCAGCGCATGGCGCAGGGCGTCGCTGGCCTCGCCGTTGATCTGGTGGTCGCCGCCCGCGTCGAGCAGCGCCAGGGTGGTTTGGTCCGTCGCGCCGTTGTGATCCGGCGCGGCCAACAGTTTCGCCGCCGCGTTCCGCAGGGAGCCGGCGAAGGCGTCGCCGTCCGCCGCCGCCGGTTGCCCGGCGGGGCCGGTCTTGGCGAGGTTCTGGCTAAGCAGAGCAGTGATATCCATGGGTATCCTCCCGTTAGTCCCGGCGCGCGCGGCGGGCCATCGCGTTGTTGGTCTGTTCGTCGTTGTCGCGCCGTTCGCGGCGCTGTTCCTGCTGGCGCGCCTGTTCGGCGCGGCGCGAGGCCAGGGTGTCGTAGGACGACAGTTGCCGTTGCCGTTGTTTCCAGTGCTGCTGGCTGGCGGCGACTTTTTCCTGTTGCTGATCCAGCGCCCGCAGGGCGGCGTCGATGGCGTCGTCCAGGGAGCGGATAAAGCGCCGGTAGTTGGCCAGGGTGGCGGCGTCGATGCCCCGGCCCATGGCGTCCTGCAGGCGCCGGCAGTACTCCTGCCGATAGCGCCGCAGGGCGTCCAGTTGCGCCGCGCTCTGTGCCTGGCCACGGCGGTCGTCGGCGAGGCTGCGACCGGCCTGGTCGCGGGCTTTACGGCTTTGCTCGATTAATGTGTCCAGCGGGTT